>RXIL01000131.1 GCA_004212085.1 Candidatus Methanolliviera hydrocarbonicum | reverse complement strand
TCCACCCAATTGAGCCATCTTATCATTCCTCCAATTTCGGCTAAAAGTAGGTTAGTGGTTCTATATAAAAGTTTCGTTTATTTAGCGATCTTTAACATTGAGATGTGCCCTATCATGACTCTTTTTTATCCAAAATCAGTTCCATAAACTCCGATGTCTCCTTTACATCCACCACCTCCTCTTTATCAACAAGTACCGTATTTTCTATCTTCTTTGTGGATGGTTTTTCATCTAAGATGAAGACCGACTGGGTCTCCGTCACAGAGGAGATGCTGCCTGTCAACTTTGCCCGTCTCAACGCCGTCTTGTTCAAATGGCATATACCGGTCAAAATTAATTCATCTTTAATTTTGGAGAGGGCGTTGAACGGGGCATAATTTATCGGAAATACGTCGATTCCAACATTTTTTAACAGATCTATGACTGCCTGCTCTAATAAAGACAATTTTTTGCCTCTTTCTTTCGTATCCTCAGCATTTGCCCCCTTCTCCTTCAACGAAAATATATCTATGCCCAATGCAAGTGGAATACTTAAAATATTCTCCATTTTCACCGCTAGATCGAGCGTGGCGTTCATCCCGTCCTCGTATTTGCTGATCGTTCTCCTCGAAACGCTCAACTCAGATGCTAAATCTCCGATGCTTAAATTTAAATTCTTTCTGGCAGCTCTCAGTATATCCTCATCTATTTTTACATAAAGCCCGCCCGCTTCTGCATAGGCAAGTGGAGGAATGTTTTCTATAAAGCAATCGTAGAGCGTATCCACATTTATGGAGGGGATACCACACCTAAAATAGACCACACCCCTTTTAAGGGATTTATTACCACTTTTTTTTCCGATCATTAGGGAAGATGCGGAGAGATAGTGACTAAGCCTTATCATCTCGATGGTATTGTCTCTCCTTATACCATCCAGGTTTATCAGGATCTTTAAGAGTAGCAGCTGCTCATCCCTTCTGGCGGCAAGATCGAAACAGCCAGGCCTGATGGTACATCTCTCCGAGACAAAAAAACCCGCATCCATCAAAATATCTATTACGTCCCTTATCACGCCTTCCCTTTCACCAGACGCCATCTTTAGCCTTCCACCTTTTTTTGACAAAAGCATTATATAAAGGATAATATATAAGCGTTAGGTTTTTGGATATGAGATGTTTATAGGGATCGACGATACAGATTCGACAGAAGGTATGTGTACCACTTATTTGGCACCAATCTTATATGAAGAGTTGAAAGAATGTGGGGGAATTCCAGTAGAACTCCCCTATTTAGTTAGATTAAATCCTAACATCCCATATAAGACGAGAGGGAACGCTGCTATATGCCTAAAAGTATCTCTGTCTCTGGAAAATGGTAGAAAGGAAAGAGTTGAAGAGAGGGTTATGAGATGTGTCGAAAGTTTGGCAGTTTTCTCTGACCCGAAAACAAATCCAGGAATCGTTTTTGTGGATGAACCGGACAAGGATGCGGTTGAAGATTTGAGGAATTTCTCCAAAGCCGCGTTACATAGGATAGTGGAGATTGATGAAGCGAGGAACCTGATAAAAGAACATAACTTCGATGCTCGCGAGTACAAGAATGGCAGGGGAATAATCGGTGCGTTATCTGCCATCGGAATAGCTTTGGATCTGAAAAAAAAAGACCATACCTACGAGCTCATAGCGTATAGAAAGAAAGAAAACCTTGGAAAGAAGCGACGTATCGATGAAGGATCCGTCTTTTACGCTGATAGGATCACATATCCAAAGACGTGGGATACGGTAGATCTAACAAACGGAAGGATCGTTCTATCTCCCTCCGGAAAGGATCCTGTTCTCTATGGGATAAGGGGAGATAATATAGATGAGATCTTTAAGGCGTCAAATCTCATAGAGAGCGAGCCGATTGGGGAAAAAACCCTTTTTATGACGAATCAGGGAACCGATGGACATCTAAAGAGGGTATCTATCAAAGAGATGGAGGAGTACGGTTCTTATATCGCGAAAGGAATCGTCTCAAAAGTTCCTGTGGTCATGGAGGGTGGTCACCTCTTCTTCGAAATTTCAGACGATTCCAAGAGCGTAAGATGTGCCGCATTTGAACCGACGAAGCAGTTCAGGAATATCATAAGAAAATTAAAGATCGGAGACGAAGTAGAAGTCTATGGAGGATTTAAGAAAGATACAATGAATTTAGAGAAGATAAATATAAAAAAATTGAATGATTCGGTAAGTAGAAATCCCAGATGCCCAATATGTGGTAAAAGGATGAAGTCAGCCGGAAAAGATCAGGGATTCAGATGTAAAAGGTGTAAAACAGAGATTAAAGAGAGAGAAATAGATAAAGTTGATAGAGTAATAGAAGAAGGGTTGTATGAAGTTCCTCCGTGTGCAAGAAGACATATTTCAAAACCACTCATACGGATGAATGAAGAGAGAAGACATCCGAGCAGGTGAAAAGTTTTATACTGCCTCTTTTTTTTTATCTCCATAAGCATTTGAATCCTCAAATGGGAGAGATTAAAATTAAAAGGTTTATGCTTTGTAATGAGGCAATTGCGAGAGGATGTCTTGAGGCGGGTCTAGATTTTGCCACCGGTTATCCTGGCACGCCCTCTTCAGAGGTCATCGATACGTTGAACGCGTACCATGATAGGAATTTTTACGTGGAGTGGTCCGTGAATGAGAAGGTGGCACTCGAAAATGCGATAGGTGCCTCATGGTGTGGTTTGAGGTCTATATGTGTGATGAAGCACGTCGGGCTTAACGTCGCCGCGGATCCGTTCATGTCGTTGGCATATACAGGTGTGAAGGGTGGGCTCGTCGTCTTGAGTGCGGATGATCCTTTCCCTCATAGCTCCCAGAACGAACAGGACTCGAGAAGGTATGCCCACGCCGCTAAGATACCGTGTCTTGACCCTTCGACACCACAGGAGGCGAAAGATATGGTCAAGTATGCCTTTTGCCTCTCTGAAAGACACGAGATACCTGTCATGTTGAGACCGACCACAAGGATATGCCATGCAAGATCGGATATAGAGATAGACGACATTCCGAAAGAAAGCAGGCGGGGGAGGTTCGTGAAAGATCCGAAACGATGGGTGCTGGTTCCTGCACACGCAAAGGAGTTGCACAAGAAGCTTAATGAGAAACAGGAAAAAATTATAGAGGATCTCTCTTCAACTCCGTTCAATTACTCCATAAATAGAGGGGAAACAGCAATCATATCGAGTGGAGTGGCAAGCGCTTATGCGCATGAACTCATCCCTGATGGCGTCTCCTTCATGAAGATAGGTACATATCCGATAGACCTTAGAAAACTCAAGGCATTCACGGAGAGACACAAAAAGATACTCGTTATAGAGGAGTTAGATCCTGTATTGGAAGAGGCCGCAAGAATGGTTTCCTCTTCTGAGATCATAGGCAAGATGACGGGAGACGTTCCGCTTGGAGGAGAGCTTAATCTCAATATCGTCCACGGCATCCTCGAGAAGAACGGCATCTCACCGAAGATCAGATATGAAGAGAGGGATCCGGAGGAGGGGCTTCCTAAAAGACCTCCAAGTCTCTGCGCGGGTTGCATGCATCAACCAACGCTCTATGCGATAGAAGAGGTCTTCAAAGGTGATATATATCCCAGTGATATAGGGTGCTATACGCTGAGTGCGCATGCCATTGACACCTGTCTATGTATGGGTTCGTCTGTGAGCATAGGGAGTGGTATCAGCCACTGCGAAGGGAGGAATGTGGTGGTGACGATAGGCGATTCCACCTTCATGCATACTGGAATTCCCGGATTGATCAACGCGGTGTATAACGACGCGAAGATGGTGCTTGTCATCCTCGATAACAGAACCACGGCAATGACCGGACATCAACCCAGTCCGGGTACGGGAGAGAACATAAGTGGTACATGTAAAGAACTATCTTTAGAGGCTATATGCAGGGCGTGCGGGGCCGATCTTGTAGAGACCGTCGATCCTTATGATTTTGTTGTGATGAAAGAAGCGCTTCACAGAGCTAAGGCGAAGCATGGCGTTCGAGTAATCATCGCAAGGCATCCGTGTGCCATAATCGAGAAGAGGCGCAAAGGTGAAGAGATACCATTCGAGATCGACGTTAAAAGGTGCACCAAATGTGGAGATTGCCTGGATTACGGATGTCCTGCGATTGAACTTTACGACATCAAACCAATCATCAACGATCTCTGCAACGGTTGTGGCATCTGCTCGGTGTTATGTTCCTCCGGTGCAATCACCAGGAGGAAAGAAAGATGAGCTTTGATCTTGTAATCGTGGGCGTCGGCGGCCAGGGCACGATACTCTCGGCGAGGATCATTGGAGAGGCGTGCATCATCGAAGGGAGACACGTCATAAGTGCTGAGACACACGGGATGGCACAGAGAGGCGGTTCCGTTGAGAATCACGTGCGGATAGATGGCGAGTTGGGCCCACTGGTTCCGATCGGTGGCGCAGATATGCTGATCTCCCTGGAGCCACTGGAAGCAATCAGATATGGTCATTACCTCAAGAAAGATGGCATACTCATATCCAACACCGTGCCGATCGTTCCTCCGACTGTATATCGCGCTGGGATCCTCTATCCAGATACGGATAGTTTATTACTCTCAAAATTTAATCACGCCAAGATCTGCAACGCAAACATCCTTGCGACGGAGGCTGGAAATGTGCTCGCCGCTAATATCGTGCTGATCGGTCTGGCATCACCGCACCTTCCATTTGAGGAAGAGAATTTGATCGAAGGGATCAGGAGATCTGTTCCGCCAAAGACGATGGAGATAAATATGAAGGCTTATGAGTTGGGGAAGATACATAATGAAGAGACGTGTTGAATTGATGAGGGAGGAGCTGTTTGATGGAATATTGGAACCCGCGAATGGAGAGAATCCCTGCTGATGAATTGAGGGATCTGCAATATAAACTGCTTAAGACGCTCGTATATAAACTCTATAATTTTTCGCCGTTTTATAGAAGAAGGTTGAAGGAGAGCGGAGTTTTACCTGATGATATACATAGCCTTAAGGACGTTTCAAAGCTCCCCTTCACACAAAAGACAGATCTGCGCGATAACTATCCGGATAAGATCTTCTGCGTGTCACAGTCAGATGTTGCGCGGTATCATGTATCGTCCGGAACGACGGGGAAGCCGACCGTCGTCGGATATACCGAGCACGATCTTAATCTATGGACAGAATCGCTCGCAAGATCGCTCACCGCGTGTGGGCTTGGAAGGGGGGATACCATGCAGGTAAGTTATGGCTATGGGCTCTTCACGGGCGGACTCGGACTGCATTACGGGGCGGAAAGGATAGGGGCAAGCGTACTGCCAATGAGTACCGGAAACACAGAGAGACAGGTTGAGTTGATGCGAGACATGAAGGTCACTGCAATCTCATGCACACCATCTTATCTTCTCCATATTGCAGAGACGGGTGAGAAGATGGGGATCAACATAAAGGATGACACCGATCTTAAGACAGGTATCCTCGGGGCTGAACCGTGGAGCGAGAGGATGAGGGATCGGATAGAGGAAGAACTCGGAATCGATGCTTATGATATATATGGCACGAGTGAACTTAGCGGGCCGATGTTTACAGAATGTCAGGAGAAGAACGGTGCACATGTCTGGGGCGATCAGATGCTAATAGAGATAATCGATCCTGCGAGCGGCGAAGTTCTTGAGAACGAAGAGGATGGCGAATTGGTCGTCACCACATTACAGAAGGAGGCATTACCCCTTCTCAGATATAGAACAGGAGATCTAACTAAGATCTATGATGGGGTGTGTGCCTGCGGGAGAACACATCCGAGGATGGCCAGGATCAAGGGAAGGACAGACGACATGCTTATAATTCGTGGAATTAACGTCTTCCCATCGCAGGTCGAACATGTCCTCATGTCGATAGATAATGTGGGAAATCACTTCCAGATTGTGGTGGACCGCAAAGAGATGCTAGATAATATGCTCGTGATGGTCGAGGTGAACGAGAACGCGTTCAGTGATAAGATCAACGACCTGATGCTCTTAAAGGATCGTGTGGGCAGTAAACTCCGTAATGTGTTGAATATCAGCGCAGAGGTGGAACTGGTCGAGCCTGGCACGCTTCCGAGGTTCGAGGGAAAGGCAAAGAGGGTCGTCGACAGGAGGACGTTGTGAAGGGGGTATATACATAATGGCTAACTATGCAATAAAGCAGATCTCCATATTCCTGGAGAACAAACCCGGAAGACTGGCGGAGGTGGCAGAAGCAATGAACGAGGCAAAGATAAACATCCTTGCGTTCAGCATCGCGGAGGCGGGAGATTTCGGAGTGGTTCGCATGCTGGTTAACAAACCTGATGAAGCGTGCAAGAAACTTCATGAGAAAGGATTCACAGTCTCCCTGACCCGTGTACTCGGGATCAAGATGAAGGACGAGCCAGGGGGGTTGTATGAGATCGCAAAAATTCTCGGTGACTCGGACGTGAACATCGATTACGCTTATGCTTACTCAGGTACCTCGGGTGCTGTCTTCATTTTGAGGGTGAGCGATCTTGAACTGGCGATCGAGAAGATCACGGAAAGAGAGGTAGAACTGATAGAAGATACGCTCTTTGAATGATTGTGAATGATTTATGTTTTGATCATTACAAAAGAGTTTTTATTCATTTGTTAAGGCACAGCTTTGCAACGCATTTACTGGAAAATGGGACGGATTTATATTATATTCAGGAGCTGTGGTGGGGTATAAGAGACCAGAGTTTTGAGGGAGAAAAATGAAAAGGCAAAAAGCTTTTTTATACGGGTACTTTTAGCAGGTCGTGTACGTCATTCATTGAACAGGCACCCTAAATGTGAACATCTCTTCTAGCGACCATATATGATCGGTAAGTCCTTCTGCCATTTTCAGGTGTTCTCTGTCTCCATTTACGTCTTCCATCATTCTCTTCTACCCTAAGAGATCTGTGTGGCTTCTCAAATCTTTGATTTGAGATACGCAAATCTTGATTTGCGACTTCACGAAATTATACCATGCCTGTACAAAATCCAAAAGCTCTTGAATGCATCACTGGATCTTTGTGCTCAAAAATCTTCGATTTTTGGCATACGCAAATCTTCGATTTGCGACCACACTCATTCATCGTTCTCCTGACGAATCGAGCCAGAGAATTCCGTATAGTAAGATTCAGCCTTTCTACGTAAGATGTATTGATCGCTTAACTATAAAGTTTACTTTTCGTATTGATCTATCTCAAATACCTTAAAGATAATTTTCGTCTTAATATAAATTAAACCGAATTAAACTCTTGCTATGCAAGAGAAAACTGATCCAAAAATCCGCCTTTCAAAACGTCCTGAATTTACCGTAATGGGAATTGAGTACATCCAAAAACTAACTGGGGCATAAAAGTTCAAAGACGACAGAATTATATACCTCACATGCAATTGGGACTTAAGAGTCCACCAGACAGTTTAGGAATTGCGAGGTCATCTAAAGGAATGGCAAGAATTCGTATATGATGCTAAAATAAGAGATGACATGAAGTTCGTATACACTTCCAAATTGGGACAAAATGCGAATTTCGAGCAAGCGGAAAAAGTGATTAAGGCTTATAGAGCGGGCGAAGAGATAAAAGTTTCTTTCCCCTACAACCGAGATTACATTGCAAGGATTAAAACCATCGAAGGACATAAATGGCATCCGGAGGGAAGCTATTGGAGTGTTCCTTATTCTGATAATGTTACTGAAGAGATCATGTCGATCTTTGGTGATGAAGGAGTGGAGATTGATCCCTCCTTGTATCTTGAAAGTTTGAGAAGAGAACTTGTATCAAGAAAATACAGTCAAAAGACGATAAAATCGTATATTCACTACAACGAGGATTTTCTAAGATTTGCTGGGAAAAATCCTGAGGAGATTGTCAATGGCGATGTGAAGGACTATTTGGTTTATCTTACCGAAAAGAAAGGAGTATCAACCTCAAGTTTGAACATTGCCATTAGTGCTTTGAAGTTCTATTACGCTGAAGTTCGAAAACAAAGCTTCGTCTATGAGATAAAGAGGCCTACAAAGGACAATAAACTACCAACAGTGTTAAACGGCTCGGATATCGCTCAAAAGACACTAAAAGTCTACATTGAAGCGACCAACCCTAAAGAGTGGCTCTTCCCTGGACAAAAGAGTGGTTCTCACATATCAACCAGAACAGCTCAGCAGATATTCTTGGATGCGGTAAAGGCTGCAGGGATAATGAAGGATGTCAGCATCCACTCCCTTAGACACAGTTTCACCACACACCTCTTAGAAAGCGGAGTGGATCTTAGATATATCCAAGAACTCTTGGGGCACAAAAATANTAAGACTACTGAGATATACACTCATGTCAGTAACCTGTATATGAGGAATATCAAGAGCCCATTGGACAATATACTTCAAAAAGGAGCTGAATCGAACGCAGAAGATAAATAGAGGTGAGTGTATCAAAAGTAGGTATATACGCAATTCACTGCGCATATACACCTAATATGGACTTATATCCGCAAGTTACTGCGGGTATAAAGAGTTATATGAAATTTCGGAGGCTATACTAAAAGACTTAAAGGTGTAAAAAATGTTGGAGATGAAATTATGAATGTTTCAAGTATTGCGCCTTGTGGTGTGCTTTGTGATCTTTGCATGGGCTTTCAACGGACTAAAAATAAATGTGTGGGATGCAATTATACAGGAAATAAACCATATCATTGTACCGTGTGTAGTATTAAAGAGTGTCCTGAAAAGAAAGGTAATGAAAAACTACTATGTTCTGAATGCGATAAATTTCCTTGCAAGCGAATTAAGAATTTGGATAAAAGATATAGAATAAAGTATGGTGAAAGTCCGATACAAAACTTACAAAACATTATTAAAGATGGAATAGATGCTTTTATTAAAATAGAAAACGAAAAGTGGGAATGTAAGCAATGTGGAGAATTGTTATGTGTTCATAGAGATGCATGTTTACAATGTGGTACAAAAAATGAATATTTTCCGGAAGCAGAGTAAAACAATAACAAAGAAAGCCTCCGAAACGTCATATAACAGCGAGTACCCGGCTACGCTTCGCTTCGCCCAAATTCCCCTTCGGCAAAACTTCGCATACCCGCCGGCCGTTATACGCAATCGGCTTCGGGGCGCTGTAAGTATTCGATTTAAAAAAGTTTAAATTAAAAGTTATTATTCTTTAAAGCGGTGATATAACATGCTGGAAGAACTCTTCTTTATCCTTGGTCTTGTAAATAATCTTTTTTTAATTTTCATCTTTCTAATTCGGGAAAAAAGAAGGGCTATCTTACACCGAATAGGTCCTATTTATTTACTCTTGGCGATTCCAGCAGTCTATGGGATTTTCTTAGTCCAACAGGAACAGAAAGCGATGCAATATACAATCTTCCTGGGGATTTTTTTGGCATATTTGGCATTAGAAGCACTATATGATTTTATTTTGAAGATCTCTTTCCGGCAGAATTGGAAACTATCGACGCCCTATTTATGCCTCTATTATGCGATGAATTATGGCTTTGTGGTGATGGTTTGGAAAACCTATTTAATAGGAGGAATCATCATGCTCGCACTTTTCATTATCCAGATAATTGTGAATATAGCGACACATTCCCGAAAATCAAAATCGAAAACAATTGATAAATAATTGATAAATAAGCGACCCCTCGGCTGACTTCCTCTTTCACTACGCTCAGTCAACCACGCTGCGCTCTCATTTCGCACTTTGTGCTCCGTTTGGGTCAGATAACAAGCGGATATACGGCTTGCTTCGTTGCACTCGCTCGACCCAAATCCCTCACTTCGTTCGGGACTTCGTATGTCCGCAAAACGTTATACAAAATCGGCTTCGGAGTGCATTGAAATAAGAATATTTATAAACTAAAGTGATTATGGGATATTATGGGGAGAGACGATAAAAATGGAACAAACTAGGATCTTGAAACCGATATTGGGCTTCCTTACACGCTTCACCCTTGTCCACTTTGTAACCTATTGGATTTTTGGTCTCCTCTTTTTTACTCTTCTAGGGTATTCTGCTCTCTATGCGCGACCAGAAATCGCCGTATTTATGCGTCCCACCACTTCAATCTGGGTATATGCCGGTCCACTTTTTCAGCTCATTAGAGGACCAATCATGGCATTGGCAATATTTCCCTTCCGCAAGGTTTTCCTTCACAAAGAAAGGGGATGGATGTTGCTCTGGGGATTATTCATCGCGCTTGCAATTCTCTCTCCTGCAGGACCAACTCCTGGCTCAATCGAAGGCATCGTCTATACCGTGTTACCCCTCCAGTTTCATTTAATTGGCTTACCTGAAGCTCTGTTGCAAACGCTGGCTCTTTCATTCCTATTTTGCTTCTGGGAACGGCGACCTGAGGAAAAGAAAATATGGATCCCGCTCCTCGCAATATTCATTGCGATACTTGCGCTCTCTATCCTCGGGGTTCTATTTGGGGGAACAGCCGCCTAATGGAACCAATTAGATCTGATCCAAAGTGCAAAGGTGAAATGGAACTAGGAAGGATTTATCCGCAGAACGCCATACACAATCGGCTTCAGGGGGGTGAAAATGATGAAAGACGAAGAAGAGCTTGTAACTGAACACTTCGCAGGATGGGCATCCACTTACGAAGAAGATATAGCAAAGATGGTCGAACGGGATTGGGGTGTCAAGTATGAAGACTTTGTGAAACTGATAATGGAGCCCTGTAAATTGAGACTATGCATGAGAATCCTGGATGCTGCTACTGGAACAGGTCTTATTTCGATTTCCATCGCAAGGATGCTCTCAGGAAATTGCAAGATTCTCGGAATAGACATAACAGATGCAATGCTTGATAAAGCAAAAGCCAACATCAGAGCAGAATCTCTTGGTGATGCCATCTCTCTGAAGAAAGCCTCGGCAGAGAATATCCCGAGCGATGATAATACCTATGATCTGGTTGTATGCTCCCTTGCGCTTCATCATATGAACGTTAGGAGAGCTTTGCGCGAATTCGTTAGAGTCTTGAAGCCAGGGGGTAGAATCGTGGTTGCAGACGTATGTGCACCGGAGGGGTGGAGAACACTCTATGGAAAGGTAGGCGTTGCAATTTATCGCTTTCTCTTTATGCGCAAAAAGGAATCTAAGGCCGAAGCAAAATCTGAATTGTACACGAGAAAAGAATGGGAAGCCATGGTTGCAGAATTTGGAGGGACCGAGAGCCAATCCAATGAGTTTTTCAATAAGAATAACGAATGGGCGCCTGGGGTTATTATAACGTCATGGATTCAGAATTGATAGGGATACTTCAGACACGCTTGAGCCGTTATACAAAAGCCAGGCTTAGTTATTTTTAATAAAGATGGGGGGGAAAAAGCGAAGATATTTCAAGTAGATGCTTTTACGAATGAGGCTTTTAAAGGTAATCCAGCTGGTGTTTGTCTGTTATCAGAAGAAAGAAGTGATTTGTGGATGCAAAATATTGCATCAGAAATGAATTTATCAGAAACAGCATTTATCTATAAACAAAATGAAAGTTATAATTTAAGATGGTTTACACCAACGGTTGAAGTTGATCTCTGTGGTCATGCCACATTAGCTAGTGCACACATATTATGGGAAAGGAAATATGTCAAAGATGATAGTCTCATAAAGTTTTATACGAAGAGTGGAATACTTTCTGCAACAAAAAATGGAGATTGGATTGAGTTGAACTTTCCTATTGAACCAGCTGAAAACTCAGCAATTCCGGACAATTTATTAGAATCTTTGTCTATAGAGCCGTTATATGTGGGTAAGAACAGATTTGATTATATTATTGAAGTAGAATCAGAAGAAATTATAAAAAATATTACTCCTGACTATAAACTATTGTCAAGTGTAAATTGTCGTGGAGTAATAATCACAAGCATATCAAAGTCTAAAGATTATGACTTTGTATCAAGATTTTTTGNTCCAGCAGCAGGTATGAACGAAGATCCAGTTACAGGTTCAGCACATTGTTGTTTAGCTCCATATTGGAAAGAAAAGCTGAATAAAAACGAATTTATTGCTTATCAGACTTCAAAACGCGGAGGAATTTTAAAAATAAATATAAGGGATGATCGGATATACATAGCAGGTCAAGCAGTTACGGTATTTAGTGGTGAATTATTAAATTTGTAATGAAGGAATTAAAAATAAAAGTACTTGTGATAATGGGCAGTCTTACGTAAGGGTAATACCTACAAAGTTACCCAACAGATCGAAGAGCAGATATTAAATTCAGACGGAGTCATTTTTGCTTCTCCAGGAGATGTCTCTAAT
>RXIL01000002.1 GCA_004212085.1 Candidatus Methanolliviera hydrocarbonicum | reverse complement strand
CGATAGTCAGCGATGATGAGCGAGGGCTTTTCATTCTCGTCCAACCATCTGAGGGCACCTTCAAGGCTTGAGGCGTGATGAATCTCCCACTCCTTGGAACTTCCCTCGAATGCCTTTTTGATGAGATCGGCGTGTGCCTCTTCATCCTCGACCAATAAAAGTCGCTGTGGGTTAATCATTTTAAGCATTTTTTTTATGCACCATTCTCATATTTATCTTTAATCTTTCCTTTAAGTATCGTCGGTCCTGACGACTTCGTCGTGGGATGCAGACGAATCTCTGATTTTCACATGCCAAAAATCTCCGATTTCTGAGGAAAATCAGAGAGCTCCTACGTTAAAATAAAAAAATCACTTCGGGCAACACGCCCCCAAGATCGCAGGAAAAAGACCAAACTCTCTTTCATAAGGCCCATACAAAATTTAAATATCCATCCCATCTTTTATCCTCACTTTCCTAGCGACCTCAACGCGAACTCGAAGCAACCGTCCATGCACGCAACCGAGATGGCCTCAAAATACCTCTCACAAAGTCCCATCTTTATCACCCACCTTATTTGTTTGTAAGATAAACATATACACGATTAGTATTTAATTTTTTTGGCTCAACATAAAAACTTAGTTAACAGAAGAATAGGAACTTAAAATCGAGCATGGTCCATCGAAGTTAAACAGAAAAACATAAATACTATAAGTTAGATAGAAGAGAGAGGAAGACTAAATGAAAGAAGACCGGGTGATCGAGACGATATTGGAGAAGATGGATAGGATGCTCGAGTTGGAAGAAGAGACACTGAGAATAATTTCTAGAGAAGGAGAGAAAAGGGAATTGAAGCCTCTGGACGCATTAACCTTATTGGATCTACCCGATCATCTAAGAAAGACCGCTATGGTGATGAACAAGCTCAAAGAGGCAACTGCAAAAGAGGTGGCAGATGAAACAGAGAGAGAGAGATCGATAGAGAGTGCCTATCTGAATCAACTACATCGAGAGGACTATCTTTTGAAGAGGAGAGAGGGAAGAAAGGTCATCTTCTATTTCCCAGAGGAATAAAAAGGTTTATATGCTTTATGAGATAGAGTTATAAACGCGTGTGCTCAAGAATCTTTGGGTATGAAGAGGTCTTTGGATGCAGACGAATCTTTNATTCGTCGTGCTCAAACGGAGATTTTTAAATGAAGACGATAGCTATACACTCTTATAGGGGAGGAACGGGAAAGACGAACATCGCGTTGAGCATGGCGGAATGTTTGGCACGACGGGAGAAGAAGGTCTTTTTGGTAGATTTTGACTTAAGGGCTCCTTCTTTGGAATCATTCTTCGAATATAAGCCGTCTTATTTTGTAAATGACTTCTTGACAGGAAGATGTGACGCAAAGGATGTGTTTGTGAAGGCCGAAGGATTTAATGATGGATTATTTTTAGGATTCGCCTCTTCGGAGATTAGAGAGATAAAGGAGGCGATGAGAGAAGATAAGAGGAAGCAGATGAAGATATTAAGTAGAATATTGAACGGAAAAGATCTCCTAAAAGATGAAGTGGATTACCTTATCGTTGATACCGCTCCTGGCCTTAGGTATTCCTCCACAAATGTAATATTAAGCTCCGATCTCGTTTTATTAGTTTCAACGCTGGACAAATCTGACCTGGATGGGACCAAACGAATGATAGAAGAGATACACGAAATTTTAGATATGCCACACTTCGTAATTATAAATAAAGTTCCAGAGGGGGTTTCTGGCGAAGAGGTTTCGAAAGAGGTTGGGGATAAATTATCTCAAAAGATGATATGCACGATACTGTGCTACTGTGAGGTTATGAGCTTACGCGGTAGACAGACGATCTTTCATCAGCAGCCAGAACACCCGTTTTCGAGGGCAATCGAAGAGATCGTGGATAAAATCTCTTGAAAACCTTCATGGTAAATCTTTCTCTCCCTCTTCCGTCAATTTTATAAATATATCCTCCAATGTGGAAGAGGATGAGCTCTCCGATAGCGATCTCAAGTCGTCCAACGTGCCGGTCGCTAGGAGCTTACCCTTATTGAAGATCCCGACGCTCGTGCACAACCGCTCCGCTACGTCGAGTATGTGTGTTGAGAGGAGTATCGAAGAGTGATCTTTCGCTTTTTCCCTGATAATATCCTTAAAATCTCTCTGACTCTTTGGATCGAGGCCGGTGAGCGGTTCATCCAATAGCAAAACCTTTGGATCGGCGAGAAGTGCCGCGGATATCGCTACTTTTTGCCTCATCCCGTGTGAGAGGGAACCTATGTAACTCTTCAACTTCTCTTCCAATGAGAAGGTGTGAGTAATCTCTCTGATCTTCTCATCTAAAACGTTTTTTTCGACCTTTTTTATCCTTCCAATGAACGTTAAGAACTCTTTAATAGTTAGATATTCATAGAGCGCAGGATTCTCTGGAAGATAGCCCGTACGACCCTTATAGTCCATCAAATTCTCGTTCCCCAATATCGTGATCCTTCCCCCGCTGGGCTTTAAGAGTCCGATGAGCATCTTGATGGTTGTGCTCTTTCCAGCCCCGTTTGGTCCCAGAAGCCCAAATATCTCTCCCTCTTTGACGTTCAAGTTAAGCCCATCTACCGCTACAAATTCCCCAAATTTCTTCGTCAGATCAAAGGTCTCAATGGCTGCCATGATAAATTACCAAGTTTCTTATGTCTTGCCTTCATCTCATACCCCTTTTTAAACTTTGCCTTTTCTTACTTGGGCATCAAACTCCAAAAATCTTGAAATCGTTTGGGCAATCATGTATAAAAGATGCAAAAATATTTTTCAATTCTTTTAGGGGAAATTGCCCCGGGGCTTTCTTCTCTCCTACGAACGCGTAGGTGAATAGAGAGCCATAAAACGGCAGTGTTATCCTTGAGATCTTTCCTGCTTCTCCCATCGATATACTTATGATCGGAGAATTTTCCATTGTCATCTTTTCTAATAGTAGAACATCCGATATATCTTTTGCAAAGAATGCAACCTTTGCCATCTCACCAGCGTCTTTACACTCTTTTATGATTCTTCTCATCTCCGCTTTCGGAGGCGTCTCTTCGAAATCGTGGTATGAAACGATCGTCTTTATCTTCAAATCTTTACAGATATCTCTCACCTTTGAAAGATTCTTCGAAGAGAGTTCTATATCGACGTAGTCACAAAAGTCTAGCGCAGATTCTAACAGATCGAACTGTTCATCTTCCTCGCAAGATCCTCCCTCTGCTTTTATCCTGCACGTCGCGATGATCGGTTTATCCACCGTTTTAGAGAAAGATTTGAAGAAGAGCTCATCAGGTCTTTTTACCATGTCTATTCGCAATTCTATAATATCCGCTCCCTCTCGCTCTGCCTCGATAACTTCTTCTATGCTGCTGACAGACGCAACAATATTGAATGGATTCATATAAGCCTATGGTTTTAGTTGCATTCGCAAATGCACACGAATCTTTGATTCGTGGCACGGAAAATGTTCCATTTTCCCGTGTTCCATTTGCGAGTTTGCGAACCGAAGGTTCGCAATCAAATCTTCGATCTGAGCACTTCACTGTTATATGTGGTTCTTCTAATCTTCTAATATACCCACTGATATTAAATTCTTTGTCAAGATGTCAATCCAAATAGTATATAACGTTCCCAGCATATACGACGTTGCGACTGAAGGGATGTCGTTTCCTATGTCTCCAGGAGTATTTTATTACTCCCTCTGGGCAGTTATCGATACAAATGTCGCATAGAATACACTCCGTATATTTGAAGAAGTTCTTTATTGACCCATTGTCCACCAATTATCATCCTCATAGTCAAAACCTCCTTAATGTTAAGGCTACATCTGATAGTGCTTACTCGTCTTCCCGAGACCCGCGGGCTCCAAGTTGAACACCACTGTCTTTAACCTCGTCATTTCATCTATGCTGTATCCTACGCCTTCTCGGCCCATACCGGAAGCTTTATTCCCTCCGAATGGAAAGTAGCCAACACCATGTGCAGGCGCATCATTTAAGGTTACTTCGCCAGTTTCCAGTAACTTTGCAGCGCTCCATCCATTATACATATCCTTTGTAAATATGCAGGAATCCAACCCATATCTCGATCGATTCGCAACCTCCACGGCTTCGTTGAAATCTTTTACGCGAATGATAGTTGCTACGGGTCCAAATGTCTCCTCCCATGCTATATCGGCCTCTAAAGGTACGCGATCTAGCACCGTAGGTGTAAAATAACAGTTATGGCAGGTGCCTGTGCCTCTCAGCATCTTTGCACCCTTATTCACCGCATCTTTCACCAACCGGGCCACACGTGCTGCAGCATCCTCAGAAATCAAAGGGCCGAGATCGTTTCCTTCCCTCACATCCCCAAACTTGAGCTTATCAAACTTTGCTATGAAATTCTCCAGAAAAACGTCTGCAATTCTATCGACAACGAGTATTCGACTTATCGAATCGCATCTCTGCCCGGAATACTTGAATGTACCCGAAATTATCTTTGAGGCGGCAAGATTGAGGTCGGCATCTTCAAGTACTATCGCACATCCCTTTCCGCCTAGTTCTAAGTGAAGACGCTTCATAGCTGCATTCTTTGCTATATGCTGCCCAACCTTTGTGCTCCCTGTAAATGTGATCATATCAACGTGTTCGTGTGAGGTGAGATAATCCATTACTTTTCCGTGTGCAGTCAGAACATTTAAACAACCTGGCGGAGTACCAGCTTCGTCGAATAGTCTGACAGCCATCAAAAATGCGAGGGGATCGGTACTCGGAGGTTTAGCCACGACCGTATTCCCGGCAAGCAGTGCCGGCACTATCTTTGCTATACTTGTATATACGGGATAGTTAAATGGGGATATCGCCAAAACTACACCAACAGGTTCTCTAAGGACTATCGAGACTTTACCCGTTGTATCCTCACTCCAGTCTCCAGGTATATACTCCCCGAATATCTTCCTCGCCTCTTCTAAAGCCATATTAAGCCTGTGGATAGCTGCATTTATCTCTCCCTCTGCATTATCATAAGGCTTGCCCGCCTCGAGTACCAGAGTTTTAACGAGTGCTTTTTTGTGCTCTTTGAGCAGAGCAGCCACTCTTTTGAATACCTCTACTCGCTCAATCCCCGGCCATGCACGGAATCCCTTATCCCTCCCTTTGTTCTCGAACGCAGCATTTACAGCACGCTCTGCATCTGACTCCGTTGAATTTTGAACGCAAGCCAGCAGTTTATCCTCCAGTGGAGAGTAAACCTCTACGGTCTCCCCTTCAGAGTATTCCCATTTCCCGTTTATATAATTTTTAAGTACGGGAACACCTTCTTCGTACTCGAATATCTGCCCGAACGTTTCTTTATCCAGAATCTCTCTTAACTCATTCATTTTTTTCTACCTCTATTATTCTCTATTTGAACCTTTTAAAGTTTATCACTGCGATCAATATACTGTCTTTATCTCAGTACACTCCTCTATGGGCAATAGTGCCAACTTCTCGTCCTCCATTTCCAATATTCTTTGTTCACATTCTTCGTGTATATACATATTTATGGATAATCAGTCTGCTTGTAGTAGTGCACCGCGCCCAACTCTTCCCAAATGCGATAAAGACCGATTCCTGGCCCGGAATGAGCATTTCGTCTAACGTTCCGAGCGTATCTGAAGTCCAGTATATAACGGCTGGATTTGGGTGAATGCGTTAGCCGAAGCCAGATACGCTTCTGTTAGACAAAGTTTTATCATTTGTAAATGCTCCTTCTATGTCCGATTCTCAAAATTACTATGTTTTCACTCTCCATATCAAATATTACTCTACAATCGCCCATTCTAAATCTATAGGATCCTATTCTGCATTTCTTTATCAATGTTTTCCAAGTCTTTCAACGCCTTTTGGGTAAATACCACCTTATGCATCAAAGATTTCCTCAAAGTGTTTCACTTTTCCCTCCTTATAATCGCTTCTTGCCTCTTCAATTGAGCGTAGGTAATCGTCACTTGAAAGTGCCGATATATCTTCGATTAAATCTTCCAAAGCTTCCTTGACTGTATCTGATATTAAAGATCGCAACTCTCCAACAGTTAAATCCTTTACTTTCGTTCCCATAAGTAAACACCTCCTTTTATAAAATTTGAATGTAGCTATAAAAAATTTTGCCTAACGGTTTGTGATTATATGAAGTTGCCGAAGGCAATTTGGGCGAACTAGTGCAACGAAGTGAGCCGTTTATCCGCGGTTAAGAGAGACAAGCCGTAGGTAAGAGTGCAACGTGCCGACGAACTCCGAAGGAGTGAGGAGAGTTCAGAAATCCGCCGACTAATTAAATTCTTTGATTGTCTGTTTAATGGCAGAACCCAATCTTTCAGGTTCATCAGTACCTAACCTATATCTTTTACCATTTTTCATCAATATCTCAACAGAAGACAACCCCGAAATATTGTACAACCAGCCGTACGGAGTTAAACTAATCCGCCAACCATAATACCAAGGATTTTTTGCAACGCGGCATGACCTGATATCTTCTAAATTAAAATTTTTACTAATAATCCCAAGTCCAAATCTAATAGTAAGCTTGGTTTTATCTATTTCTATTGTCAGAGATGGAAACAGCACTAGACTTAGTAATAAAAAAATAAATAAAGCCAACACAATTGGCGTAAATTCATAAACAACTCCAACAAAGAGCAATATTAATAATGAAATACTTAATACAACATTGAACAAATATCCAATTTGCGTATGCTTGTACATCATGTTTTCATATTGTTCAATCTATTAAAAATCTTTCCACCTATAGATGCGGATTTTTGAATTTCACTTAACGTGTTTGGTATATCTGAAGTCCAGTTTTGCTGGATTTGGGCGAAGTGTAGTGAAGCCGGATATGCCCTGTTATCTGCTGTTACACCACTTTCGAATATCAATGACATTACACTGTTCATAGGTCTTCCTCGTTGGCAATGATTTTTTCTAGATCAGTTACCAAAGGCGGAATGTCCTCTTCGACAGTCTTCCAGACAATGTCAAGGTCTACGTCATAATAGCCATGGATCAGTCGGTTACGCATTCCCACAATGGTATTCCATGGAACCTGATGATATTTCTTGTGAAACTCTGGGGAGATACCAACGGCAGCTTCCCCGATAATTTCTAACAAATGGACAAGTGATAGGCTCAACATTCTATCGCTATCCAAATCGAACCGACTTTTTCCAGTAGAAAACTCCAGAACTTCACGAGCTGCATCCAACATGTGGTAAACACGAATAAAATCAGTTTTCGACATACAACTCCTCCGCCGTGGCTAACACGTCATCACGAAAGTATCTGCTTAGGTCCTGAGGCGTTCTCAAATCGATCTTGTGCCCATCAAATACTGAAGAAAGTTCCTCTTCCATTCGAACCAGACCAAAAAGACTAGGCACATAGATGGGATCGAACTCAACGAGTATATCTATATCACTATCTGATGTAAAATCATCACGTAAGATAGAGCCGAAAAAAGCCAGTCTTTGGATATGATTTCGCTTACAGAATTCAACAATTTTCCGTTTTGATATTTTAATACGAGATTTCTTCCTCATCATCTCACTCCAATTATTCTCAAGATGTTCTTGTCAAAACCTTCAGTCCTTGACATTTTATCCTACCTACCATTATTGTGAACACTTCTTATATCTGTTTCCATAAGAGTGTAATTGCAGATAACGTTTCGAGTGTATCTGAAGTTGGTGAACGAAGTGAACCAATTTGGGCGAAGTGCCGAAGGCACGTAGCCAGATACACTCTGTTATACGACGCCCACTACCCCCAATATTTGCTCGATAATCTCTGCTGCATCTTGGACAAACTTTGGACAAAGAGTAGTAACGAGTTTCTTCTCTTCTGCAAGCTTCATTCCCTCAGGAGTGCTTATATCACAATCGAGCAACTCTCTACATATAATCGATCCATTGCGAGACTTAAATTTGTCAACAAATTCCTTAACGAGGCTGTAAGCCTTCTCTTTTGTTTGCTCATCTTCAATTCTTGTCTTTCCATATTTAAGCCCTATGACCATAAACGCACCAGTCACCGCTCCACAGGTTTCACCCATGCGACCCATTCCACCTCCAAAAGCTCCAGAAACCTTTAAGGCCATTTCACGATTTAGATCTAATTGTGTACCGTAAATTGAAAGCAATGCTTGGGAACAGCTGAAACCTTCTTTAAAGCTGGATACCGCGCGTTCAAACCCATTCATTTTTCAAACCTCCGATTTTTAAGCGGGTGTTGTATAACGTCTCCGGCATATACGACGTTGCGACCGAAGGGAGCAATGTCCCGAAGGGCAAGGGCGTTAGCCCGTAGCGTATATGCTGTGTTATCGGAAGTGCCATTAATCATTTCAATAGCTATTTTTTTATTTCTGCCCAAAGACCTGCTTTGTCATAAATTATACGGAAATTAGGTATACCCGCTTTATATATAACCTCTTTTAATATATCAGGTGAACTATAGGTTTTTGCATCATCTTTCAGGGAACGGTCTCTTAGAGATTTCATCCTGTTTGATTCTTCCTCGGTCACATATCGCCCAAATCCACCACCGACAAGGGCAATGCCGCCCTTCTTCAATACCCTGTAAATCTCTTTAAATACACGCACCTTATCTTCCCAGCAATGATATGAACCCCTGCTGATAATGAAATCAGCAAATTCGTTCTCGAAAGGCAACTCATGGGCATCGCCCAGAACGGGGATTATCTTATCTGTCAATCGTTCTTTTTCAATGTTCATACGCGCGACTTCGTATATTGCCTTTTCCTTTTCCAATGCGTATATCTTCAACTTGGAATGTCTGCATAACTCAACTGCAAAAACAGCCGTGCCACAACCGACTTCTACACATACACCTTCCAAAAAACCATAATCCTCAATGATTTGTTTAACTGTGGAGATAATCGCTGGCATAAAGTTTTCTTTGACCTTTTTATCAAAACGCTTGGCCTCTAGAAGGTCCATTTCAGTGTAGTCGGCAGGGACAAACTCCTCAGGCATAATCTTATCCTCTTTTTAATTTTTTAGATAACCCTTTTATATACAACTTTTTCTATTCTCGCCGCTTTTTTTCATACAGGCATTTCCGATAACTCGTTCATATCCAACGTTAACGTCGTATATCCTTCCATTTTAGTGTTATATCCGAACTTTGCATACACTCCCTCTCTATATTCTCATCCGTATGCAACACAAAAATCATGGCAACGACCAAGTTGAAAGAGAACTCTTCATCTCTCTATGATCGTCTCATCGATACTAACGCCGAAGTGTCTGCCCCCCTTACCAAGATAAGCGAGGACCTCGTCCCCCTCTTTAATTTCTGCCATAGATATTGGTTTTCCATCGGCCCCCACAAGGTTAACCGTTTCTGCGTTCTGCAAGATTACTTGGATCTTTTCTCCGTTCATCTTCGCCTCGATTAAGATTAGGGGTCTCTTCTCTATCTTTGCCCTTCCAACCGCCGATCTTCTCATCTCCCCTTTACTGTTCACGATCAGAACATCACTTCCCCCGTGAAGCTCCGAGAGATAGTTCGTCTTCTCTTCGCCTAATATGTACGAATGCACTGCACCCGCGTTTACCCTGAATGGTCTTGAAGCCGCATACTCCGACTCCTTGGATTCGGCTTGAACTAGAAAGAACCCGCTTGAGAAAGACCCAACGAGCATTCCTTCACCCTCTCGCATCATCGTGCATGTATCGATACAGACCCTGTCTCCCAAACTGACGTTCTCCACCAGAGAGACCTTAACAGGTCTTAATTCTAGAGTGCCAGAAGACGCCCTCATATCGATAACATCTTTTATCTCATCCCTGCCATTCATATGTAACAGAACACCGTCAACCCCCCTCTCCATCGTCTCAAATGCCACTTTTGCGTCATCCACACCATCTACACCCATTATTATCTTCGTATTGGATCCCTGCAATCCGGCGATGATGTTCTCTGCGGGGACTATCTTCCAGTCTTCACCGATCACGATCAGATAATCACAGAATTTTCCGATCTCTATGGAAAGTTTCTCATGCTCTTTACTCTTCAAGAGAACGTAATATGAGACTTCCTTTCCTCTCTCTTTTGCCTCTTTAATCGATTTTAGATCGACGGATTCGTTTAGTCCTTTAGGGAGAGGTATCGTTCCATCTCCCTCTCCTCCTCTTCCTATTATGGTTATATCTCCTGAAGTATCGTTATATGTTGCCCGCTTAATATCTCCGAGCTTGGAAGATAGAGCCAAATCCTCCCGCTCCATCGCGAGGATATCCACGCCGAGCTCCAATCCATCAATGATCAGCTCTTTCTTTGCCTCCTCGTCAAGAATACTATCTATCTCAAGCCAAATCTCTTTCATAATCTCTCCAACGCCTCTTTTACGCTCAAATTTCTGTGAACAATATCTCGTATCGCCATCGTCATCGCGGTGGGGTTACCGTGTTGAAATATGTTTCTTCCTATGGAGACTCCCATCGCTCCGGCACCCAAAGCCCCTTCAACCATCTCGAGGAGCTTTTCATCAGAATCTATCTTTGGTCCTCCTGCAATTACCACAGGAACGGGGCATCCCTCAACCACCTTAGAGAATGAGTCTGGGTCTCCAGTGTAATTTGTCTTTATGATGTCCGCACCGAGTTCCGCTCCAACTCGTGCGACGTGGGCTACGATCTTTGAATCGAACTGGTCTTTAATCTTATCCCCCCTCGGGTACATCATCGCCAGGAGGGGCATGCCCCACTCTTCACAACTTTTACTTACGTTCCCAAGTTTTTTAAGTTGATTCGCCTCTGTTTTGGAACCTATATTTATGTGGACGCTCACCACATCGGCGCCTAACTTCATTGCCTCTTCAACATCACAGACGAGCACTTTATCGTTTGGATCGGTACCCAACGAAGTCGAAGCACTCATATGGACGATCAACCCAACATCCCTTCCGTATCCCCTGTGACCTGCCCCAACCATTCCTTTATGCATCAAGACAGCGTTTGCCCCGCCCTCGGCGACCTTGTCTATCGTCTCAGAGAGATTTTCTAAACCTTTGACTGGCCCGATGGAAATTCCATGGTCTAAAGGCACGATTATCGTTCTGCCCGTCTTTCTATCTCTTATTCTCTCAATTCTTATCGTTTTACCAACTTTAAACATCTTCCTCACCGTGCTATTGTGTGACATGGTAGCATAGTACCACCATATAAAAGTTTCTGATTATGCGGGTTTGAACTGAAAAACTACATGCTCTCCATTTCTTTTGTGGCGAATCGAGAAGATCTTAATTTCTGGAAGTTTTTGAAGAACTTTCTCTTTGAGCTCTTTTACGGAAGGCGATGCTTGGCGAATGAGATTAAAACCCCCCTCCAATATTTGAGGGTAAAAACTGATGTGTGGATTTCCTTCTGGATGAACTTCTGCCATAATTCTCAATCTTGGCCTCACCGATGCCTTCTCAATGATCTGCGAGCTCGCTATTATGTTTTGATCCGTGATGCAAGAGATCGTCTCCTCCACCTCTTTTAGCCTTTCGGGAGGAAGTTCTATCTTTCTCTTCGCCAGTTGTGCTCGCAAAACATTTAAAAACATCTGATTGATAAGATGCTCTTTTGGAATAGTTTCAAAGAAAGACCCATCGACAATAGAGATTTTTATCTTATTAGGATTATCTTTATGTGTTCTCACAAAATAAAAACTTCTCCTTTGGAAGGTGTAATAATCTTTGGCTAAGGCAAGCTCGCCGTCTAAAATTTTAGCAATTCTTGATACGAGATCGCCACCGTTGATTACGTTTATCTCTTCCAAGCTTTTTTGCTTAGTAGGAATTGTTGAGTTAAAAGATGCTATGCTCCCAGATTTTGAATCTTTTAGTTCTAATAGACTCCCACAGATAAGTTTATCTTCATGCTCTCTCACTTTAAATAAAAAATCTGGAAACTGCTCTGATTTTGAGTATAGAAATTTTTTATCTATCCTATTATCTCTGAGCCAACGTTTAAAAAGTGCATCATCTTTGAATTGCATCCTCAAATGCTCCCAAAAATCATATCCCATCTTTTTGATATCTCTGCGGTTATCAACGTACGTCAAATCATTTCTTCCGGCACTCAACACCATCTCTTCCAATGAAGAATTAAAGGTGATCTCTCTCCCCATCATACGCTCTATGATCTCGATGAAAAATTCTACGACCTCGATGGATTCATACATGGTCAGAAGAGCCTCTTTTGTTTCATCTCTGCGAAGGGAAGGGATTTATCAACTGGCCAGATCTCTCCGATCTTCGGCGTAAATCTATAGAGAGTTTTGAATAACTTTAATTTAAGCCTTTCTCACTTTCATTCTTTATTTTTCGATCTTATTCGGCCATTTTTCTGTAGTCTCTTTTAAAAATCA
>RXIL01000130.1 GCA_004212085.1 Candidatus Methanolliviera hydrocarbonicum | reverse complement strand
CGATAACGGATTGATCGCATCTGTAACGAAGTTATCTGCGGAGGATCTTAAATTAAGAATAGGAGAAGAGGTATATGCCTCATTTAAGGCTACCTCGGTGCATGTAGTGAGAAAAGAGTGAAAAATAGATGAAAACGAGACCTTTTGGAAGAGTGATTCCGATTAGAGATGCGATAGAGATCGTAGAATCGAAGATAAAGCCGATAGATAGAAGGGAGAAGATACCAATCGATCTAACAGTGGATCGGATACTTGCAAGAGATATAAAAGCTCATTTCGATGTCCCCCCATTTAATCGATCAGCGATGGATGGATACGCCGTCATTGCTGAGGATACATTCGGCGCAGGCCAATTCGATCCAAAGGTGCTGAGAATTAAAGGATCTATCCATGCGGGAGAGGTTCCGGGTGTCAGGATCGATCGAGGAGAGTGCGTCGAGGTCGCAACGGGGGCAAGAATGCCGAAAAATAGTGATGCGGTGGTTGTCGTCGAGAATACCGAGGGAGAGAAAGATACTGTCAAGATCTTTGAGCCCGTTCATCCCAAAGAAAACGTCTCGAATGCCGGGGGAGATATTAAAGAGGGGGAAGTGATATTGAAGGATGGAGAACTATTGGATCCTGGAAAGATAGGCGTTCTTGCATCCTTAGGCATCGGAGAGATCGAGGTCTATGAGAGGCCAAAGGTGGGGATATTACCGACGGGAGACGAGGTATCTGCGATCGGAATGCCTTTAGAAGAAGGAAAGGTTTATGATATCAACTCCCACACGGTAAGTGCTCTGGTGAGATCAAATGGAGGGAGAGCAAATTTGTATGAGATCGTCGGAGACAGATTTGAAGATGCAAGAAGATCGATAGAGAAGGCTTTGGAGAACGATATCGTTCTCTTATCGGGTGGTTCTTCGGTCGGGGAGAGGGATATTCTGATCGATGTAATCAACGAAATCGGAGAGATTCTATTCCATGGCGTGCAGATAAAGCCGGGGATGCCAACTTTATTTGGTATGATTGAAGATAAGCCGATCTTCGGCATGCCCGGATATCCCACTTCCTGCCTGATAGACGCATATGTTTTCTTGTTGCCAGCGGTTAGGAAGATGGCGCGGTTACCCGAGAAGAAATATTCAAAGATCAAGGCGAAGATCTCGAAGAAGATCACTTCAACTTTGGGAAGAAGACAATTCTTAACGGTGAAGGTGAGAGATGGGGAAGCGATCCCCGTATTTAAAGAATCTAGCACGATAACGAGCATTTCGAACTCAGACGGATTTATCGAGATAGATTATAGCGTAAATTTGATCGAGAAGGGAGAGGAGGTGTTGGTTAATTTATGGCAATGAAGAGTTCCACTCTTTCAACTTGGGGTCCGATCTTCGATCGGACTTTAAAAACAAAAGAAACTAACCTCAAAATTTAAATCACAGTGCCACCGTAGGAGGCACGTAGGAAGTGAAGTGCTCAAAAATCGAAGATTTTTGAGGAATTTGATTGCATTTTCACGGTGCTCAAAAACGAAGTTTTTTGGCATACGGAAATCTCCGATTTCCGACTACACGAAATCGGAGATTTCGTCGCATATTGCAAATCTTCGATTTGTGACTAAAACCGTAGGTTTTCATGGCAATCATAGGATTCGTGGGGGAATCGAAATCGGGTAAGACGAGTTTGATCGTCGAGATTACGAAGGCGTTGAGCAAGAGAGGATACGAGGTCGCAACTATAAAACACATCGCGGATCCAGATTTTACGACGATAGATACCAAGGGGACGGACACGTACAGACACACCAACGCGGGCGCCTCCCTCGTCGTTGGCGCCTCGTCAGATGAAACCGCGTTTATCTTAAAGGATCGTTTGGATTTTTCCAATATAACAAATATGATCGAAGAGATCGTTCATCCGGACATCATCTTAGTAGAGGGATTCAAAAATGAGGGGAATCAAAAGGTGGCACTTGATAAGACGGATACGAAGAACGTTATTTTGGAATACGATGGAGATGAGAGAAAAATTTTAGATTATATCGTGAGAGAGATCGAGATTGAGAGGATATATAAAAGACTGCCAAAACTCGACTGCTCTAAGTGTGGGTTTGACTGTAAGAAAATGGCGAAACGCATATACGAAGGAGAGGCAACGTTTGAGGACTGCGTAAATAGATCTGAGATCAAATTGAATATAAAGATCAACGGAGAAGCGTTGCCATTGGGCAAGTTTGTGAAAAAGATCACCAGAAATACTATTCTTGGCCTAATATCTCCCTTAAAAGATGTAGAGCGTGTTGAAACCCTGGAGATCACGTATGAAGGCGAAAGGTAATTTATGAATATTAAAATAAATTCTGAGGCTGAGATCACATGGCAAGCCTTTGAGGGGATGGTTGGGAGGATATTTGAGTCGCATGGATTTGACGTGAGATACAGATGGGTCTTCAAAAATGAGAGGAGAAAATACGAGCTAGACGTTTTTGCGGAGAGATATGGAAGATCTATCTCTGTGGACTGTAAAAGATATGGGAAGGGTAGATATAGGGTATCTCAACTGAAAAGTGAGGCAAAGAAACATAAGCAGAGGTGTGATGAGCTCCAAAAAGTCTTTAAATTTAAAGTAAAANCCATTCCAATGATCGTTGCATGGATAGACGANCCACTGCTCTTTGAAGGTGGTTGCCTNTTCGTCTCATATGAAAAGCTCGAAGATTTTTTAAATAATATGGAATATTATCTGGAATTGTTTAAAATACGAGGTAAAACCGTTGGAATGAAACCAGAAGAGAAAGCACGATAGAAGATTGACCAATTACTGGAATCTGCAGGTTGAAAGGTTCAGAATCTTCAGGGGTTAGATCTTGGATCTTCTTTAGGTGTGGCTGTCCGCGGATTCCCACTTGAATTTGGCATTGGCAAAGATGAGAGCCCTATCGAGGTTGGCGATTCTCTTATATCCGATCCATGAGACCGATTTGATATGGTGCTCACCAATCCACCATTTGGAAAAAAGAGCAGCATCACAATTGCCAATGGTGAAGGAAAGGCAGGCAAGGAATCTTTAGTATATGAGAGAGAGGATTTCTGGGCAACCACTTCAAACAATGTGATCTTCACACACTTTTGAGATTGCCAACGGGCGTATTTTACGCACAGGGCGTAAGGGCAAACGTGCTCTTCTTTGATAGAAGACCTGCGAGCGAAAAACCCTGGACTCAAAGATTATGGCTATACGATTTGAGAACGAACAAGCACTTCATTTTGAAAACAAATCCTCTGCGATATGAAGACCTTCAGGACTTCATAAGATGTTATAATCCAGAGAACCGCTTAGAAAGGAAAAATATGAGAGATTCAAAGCATTCACCTATGACGAACTCATTAAAAGAGATAAGGTGAGCCTCGACATATTCTGGTTGAAGGATGAAACTCTTGAAGATTCAGAGAATCTTCAAGATCCGGACTTGCTTGCGAGGGATATTTCAGAGAATCTTGAATCCGCATTGGAACAGTTCAGCACGATTTACGAGGATTTGGAGAGGCGATATTGAGAGGATAGCTATAACGGGGGAAGATGCAAGAGATTTACCGTAAAGTTATAGGATTGATGATGCACACATCGTCAATTATCTTGTTTATCTCCCCTCTGCCCATATAGGGTTTTGTTTCTATGAACATCAATTCAAACGACTTTTCTATCCCGATAACACCGAGTGCTTTCAACGCCATGCCAGCATCCTCTCTCTCCAATAATGTAGAATAAAATTTATCCCACAACGCAAAAACATCCCTCAACATCTCTGTGTACTCGTTATCTTCCAATTTATACGTTAAACCTACCCCTTCCTGCGCCAACAAACTTATCTGCTGTTTCACAGATTCTAAAACCCCCAATTCTTTGAGATCTTCCCAAAGTCTGTCCTCTGTTACACGCCCTCCGCGTTCTTCGAGTAGTATGACCGGTAGAGAAGTCTTACCCTCTGATATGTCCTCCTCCAGATCCAAGAGGTCGTCGATCACCTGAGAGAGTATTCCTACCAACTCTCCACATCTGCTGATTATCTTCTCTCTCTCGGGTCCTGCGTGTGCCGCCTTTGCGGCAAGTTCGGTATGCGTCTCGGTGATTGCCCCCGCCTTTTCAGAACATAGTTTCCAGTACTCTTCTTCGGTAAGGACGTTTCTCTTATTTCTTATTATGTCCCTGTGCTCGCCTCGCAATAATATATCTAAACGAGTCAGTGCAGAGGAAAGAGCATCCCTATCAAGGCCAACATGAACCAGCTGTTCCATGTACATATCTACGAGCGTGTGTGTGGCAATCAGTGTTTCATTCACACCATATTTTGCCCAGATAGCCGATCTTCCTTCCCGCTCCTCCGTCTTATCTATGACGTCATCCAAGACGAACATCGCCTGCGTGATCAGACAGGATGCCACCGCAACGTCGTAAGCCATCTTCTCATCAGAGTCGAGCCCCATAAATCCACAGATCTCCAATGCCGCATCCCATCTTCTCTTGAATATCTTTGAAGATTCTTCGAGCAACTTCTGGTATGCAAAGTTCTTCTGTGATATGACTTCTTTCACCATCGAGTTAACCCGGATCGTAACATCGTCCACGAACTTCTCTATATCCATTTTAAATATCCTCCCTTTTTGCCTCTCGACTGGAAAAAGACTTCAGCGGTATGATCATTACTTGGATCAAGTCCCCCTCCTCTATTCCCATTGCCTCTGCCTCAGGATCGGGGATGGTTATACGATTCTGTTTTCCCACCCGTACCTTAAACAAAGAGTTTCCGCGGACAAAATCAATAACGGTTCCACTTATCTCATCTCTAACTTCTTTGATCATTCCAGCAAGACCAAGATCGATCCTGGATTCATTCGTAGCCATCTTTCACACCAGTCCACATTATGAAATTTCAACCATATTAATCTTTCTATTAGGACGAATTGTGGCTATTAAAACTTTTATATGACATTATATGACATATTATGACACGAATGCGGTGTGTTAGGCATTCGAAAAAAAAATTTGCACGTCTAATAAGTCTATGGCTCAGGAACAATAATAGAAAAATAGATTTATGATAAAAACAGATACCAAAGAGAAAGGTGCAACCTCAATGAAAAGGATAGAATACGAGCCATGCAGCGTCAAAGACCTATTGAAGGAGATGAAAGACACTTCGGAGCTGATGATTGATCTGGCATACTCCTCTCTGCTCTTTTACAATGAAGATATAGCCAATGAAGTTCTCCATCTTGGAGAGAAGATGAATTTCCTCATCTATCATGTGAGGATATCTGCGATATTGGGAGCGAGAAGAATAGATGAGGCTGAGGAGATGTCCGGAATTTTACAGGTGGCAAATTCTTCTGAAGCAATATCCAACGCCGCCGAGGACATTTCTAAGTTGACATTGGCAGGTATGAAGATTCCCGAGAGGATCAAACCCCTATTGAAGACAGAAGATACCGTCATGAGAGCTAACATCGTGGAGACGTCATCTTTGGCTGATAAAACACTTGGAGAACTGAGACTTGAGACAGAAACTGGTATGAGAGCAATCGCCATAAGAAGAGAGGGAGATTGGATCTTCGATCCGAATAAAAATACGAGATTGCTTGCTAACGATGTGATAATAGCAGAGGGACCAGAAGAGGGAGTTCCCATCTTATACGAGCTCTCCACTCATGTAACATATAGGGAACGAGAGAAAGAGGATATAACGGTCGATGATGATTTGGCAAATGCCGCGGAGATCATAGGGGAGATGAAAAACCTCTCTGAGTTGGCAGTAAGTTTGGCGTACGGTTCTTTACTTTTTGATAATGAGGATATAGCGAGGGAGGTAGGAGATATTGAATCCAAGATTAATGAGATGTGTTATGAGTTGGAACGCCTTGTTTTAAAGACAGCCAAGAAGACAGAAGACTATGATGGGCTAAGATGCCTGATAGAACTTGCCCGTTCATCGGAGAATATTTCAGATGCGGCGTATGAGATGGCAGATGTCTTATTCAGAGATATAGATACACATCCGGCGTTTATAATGGCAGTAAGAGAATCAGAAGAGATAATAACGACCATTGCAGTTGAAGAAGGTTCTTATATGGATAGAAAAACTCTTGGAGAGCTAAATTTGGAGACGGACGTTGGCATGGATGTTTTGGCTATAAGAAGAATGGAGAGATGGATATATCGACCCTCCGATAGCGTTAAAATAATGAGAGGGGACACGATAATAGCGAAGGGAACGAGGGCAGGGGAGGAAGAGTTGAGAAAGATGAGTTCATCTGTAAATCCTTAATATCGTATTTAAGAATAGAATAGAGACAAAATTGAATCAATATGCGTAGAGATTCCCGTAGGGTCTCTTCGTCTTAGGATAAAGTTTTGTGTAATTCTCTTTTGATAACTCCCTCGCGCTAATCTCCGGGTTGAAATATCTGCCGTAATCTTCGAGAACCGATTTGAGAAAAATCCTATCAGATTTACTCATCTCTTCCATTCCCACCTCCTTTCCGATCTGATACTCTTTGACCGTCTCCCTAACGAAGATATTTCCGCCATGCATCCCCGTGCCTACAAAGTTTCCAACAGGATCGGCTTTATTGTCCATATTAAGTACGATGATATTCCCGCCTGCCATGTATTCACCTAAGAAATCTCTCGCACAACCCCCTATCACGATCGTCGGAACTTTCTCATTATAAGCTTTCATGTGTATCCCGACGCGGTAGCCCACATCTCCTTTTACGTAGAGTCTGCCCCCTCTCATTCCATATCCAAGAACGTCTCCTGCGTCTCCATGAATGACCACTTTTCCATCGTTCATCGTATTGCAGACGCCGTCTTGAGCATTATCTTTGACTATTATCTCCGGACCATCCATAAAACACGCCAGATCATTCCCAGGAACTCCCTCTATCTCAATTATCAATTCTCCCACGAGACCCGCACCGATATATCGCTGGCCATTGATGTTCACTAGATCAAACCACTTCTCTCCTTTTTTCACCATCTCTCTTATCTTCTCGTTCAATTGCTTATAATGGACGCCACCCGCATCGATCTTCATGTGAAAATCATCCCCGAAGTTTATTGTCCCTGATATCCTTTGGAAGATATATTAATCCAAAATCATCTTCCATTATCGCTTCTTTGAACTTTTCCACATTCATACCCTCTTTCATCATCCCTGCCACGATGCCCGCCCGATCTATATTCCCAATGGCGAGGTAGCCGAATATCTTTCCGTCCTTCAAGACCAATCTCTTGTAATTCTTCCCATCTCTTGCGGAAAGGACCTCGCATCCTCCATCCGGATTTACCATTCCTAACGATATTAACGGAAGATCAAATGCCTGTATAGAATTCATCGGAAAACCACCGTGGTATTCACTTCTTCCTTTTCCGCCTGCCATGTTCACACCCGCGGTGAAACCCCCCTTATATGCCAGCGGGAGGATTGGTATCGGCATCTCTTCCTCAAGTAAGATGTTGTATGATTCCACGCAATCTCCGGCCGCATAGATATCTTTCTTACTCGTCTGCATCACCCTATCTACTTTTATTCCTCTATCAACCTTCAAACCCGCACTTTCCGCGAGTTCGATATTTGGGTGCACACCTATTGCAACGATGACGATTCTACATTCTATCCTCTTTCCACTTTTTAATTTAACTCCACTCACCTCGTCTTCCCCAAGTATCTCTTCGATGCCATCTCCCGTAATGATATCTATCCCGTTCTCTATAAGGTGTTCTTCGTAGATATTCCCCCCCTCCTCATCGAGTGCCATGGGAAGAATCCTCTCCATCAGTTCCACGATCGTTACGTTCAACCCACATTCTCTCAAGGTAGTCGCAAATCTCCGATTTGCGTACGCCAAAAATCGAAGATTTTTGAGCGCCTCCGCGGATTTTATACCTATCATCCCACCGCCGACGATTACTGATCTCTTGGCATCGTTCTCTCTCAAGAAATCTCCGATCGCTTTTACATCGTCCCAGCCCGCAAAAGTGAATACTCCTCTTTTTTGGATACCTTTAATTGGAGGAATAAAAGGCTTTCCACCAACAGTTAGGAGGAGTTTATCGTATCGTATCGTATCTTTCTCTGTGACCACTTCTTTGCTTTTTGGATCTATTTCCTTCGCCTTTTCTCCAAAGAGGACTTTTACTCCGTTTTTATCATAAAAATCTTCTTCCCTGTAATACATCTTCTCATCGGTTATCTTTCCCGCGAGCAGATATGAGATCAGGGGCCTTGAATAGACGCGATATGGCTCTTCAGATATTAAAATGATCTCTCCATCTTTGTCGATGCTCCTTATCCCTTCTATCCCACCAATTCCTGCTATCGAATTGCCGACTATCACATATCTCATCTTATTCACCGTTATTCGTACGTCAACGCCTCGTTTGGACAGTTCTTGACGCATACAGGAATATCTTCTCCGATGCAGAGATCGCACTTTGACGCAACCTTTCTATTTTGATCTCTCCTTATCGCCCCATAAGGACAGACCATGATACACGTCCAGCAACCTACACACCTCTCTATATCACAGATGATCCTCCCGTCTTCTAGCCTCTGCATCGCTCCGGTTATACAGGATTCCACACACGGGGCGTCATCACAGTGTCTGCATTGAAGGGCAAAACTGATTGGACCTTTCTCTTCCACGAGTACGCCAGGAAGAGGTCTGGGTTCGTTCCTGAACGCTTTTATTATGTTCTTGCTCTTTGAGTGCTGGACAATACAATATATCTCACACAATCTACAACCAATGCAGACGTCCTCTTTAACGTATATTCGCCTCATCTGAACCGATCTATTCTCCCGCGGGCAATATTCCAAGAATTTTATACTCCGTGTCCGTGAGGCCTACACCTCTCAACTGTAGCCTATTTCCCCTCAAACTCTCGATCGCGTTTATCCCCATACCTCCAATTAATTCCTTCATCTCGTTTGACCATGCGTTCAACAAATTGACGAGCCTTCTCGTTCCGATCTCTGGATTCAATCGCTTGGTAAGATACGGATCTTGTGTGGCAATTCCCCATGCACACTTTCCCGTGTAACACTTCTGACAGAGATGGCATCCGAGCGCGACCAGCGCGGCCGTTCCAATATAAACCGCGTCTGCGCCGAGGGCTATAGCCTTTATAATATCAGAACTGCTTCTTATTCCACCAGCAATGATCAAAGAGGCATTATTTCTTATACCCTCCTCTCTCAATCGCTGATCGATCGATGCCAGTGCCAACTCGATCGGTATCCCGACATTGTCCCTCGTGACGAGTGGAGCCGCACCTGTTCCTCCTCTAACTCCATCTAAGGCGATAAAATCTGCCCCAGCCCTTGCCATCCCGCTCGATATAGCCGCAGAATTGTGAACCGCCGCTATTTTAACTCCCACAGGTTTTTCATACGCGATCGTCTCCTTCAACGCGAATATGAGCTGTCTCAAATCCTCTATCGAATATATGTCGTGGTGAGGGGCAGGAGAAAGAGCATCCGTTCCTTCCACGATCATCCTTGTCTCAGATATCTCTTCCAAAACCTTTTCTCCCGGCAGATGCCCGCCTATGCCCGGTTTCGCTCCCTGACCTATCTTGATCTCGACCGCTGCGCCAGCATTTAAATAATCTGGAGAGACACCAAATCTTCCGGATGCACATTGTACAATCGTATTTTTTCCATACTTATGCAGATCTTTGTGCAACCCCCCCTCTCCTGTATTGTAATACGTTCCTGCGATGGTAGCCGCCCTCTCCAACGATTTTACAGCATTTAAACTTATAGAGCCATAAGACATCGCAGAGAAGAGCACTGGAAGTTCAAGCTTCAATTGGGGAGAGATCTCGGTTTTGAGTATCAGCTCATCCCCATCTTCTATATCAAGTAAATCGGGTTTTCTTCCGAGATACGTTCTTAATTCCATCGGTTCCCTCAACGGGTCTATCGAAGGGTTCGTGACCTGGCTTGCGTTTAAAAGAATGTGATCCCAGTAGATCGGATAGGGCTTATCGTTACCCATTCCGGTTAGTAAAATGCCTCCCGTCTCGGCTTGCTTGTATATGTTTGTCAGGTGATACGTTTTCCAATTTGCGTTCTCCTTCATCTCCATCGGCTTATATCTTATTGTGATGGCATCCGTCGGGCAGAGCGTTGCACACCTCTGGCATCCAACACATTCCGACTCATCGCTGTAGATCCTATCTTCCTCCTCGTCGTATTTATGAACATCAGAAGGGCATTGCCTGACGCAGACGAGGCATCTTATACATCTATCATCATCCCTTTCGACAGAGAATTCACCTTTGCAAAGACTCAGCATTTAAAAAGCTCCGATTTGCAATCATCCTTCTTCCACCACACCCTTTCCTATCAATCCGATCACCGGCTCTCCAGCCTTAGGACTCCATATCTTATCCGGCTCTTTACATATCTCTCTTATCCCCGCCTCTTCACTCGAGACCATTAAAAAATCTTTTTTTGTCGCCGCAATAAGCGGTCTTAATTTTATCCTATCATTAAGCGCAAGCATTCCGTTCTTGAATCCGAGTATGATCGAGAATGGACCATTCACGAGACAACTTCCATAGACCGTCCTGATCGTCTTCATGACCTTCTTCTCTTTTTCTGGCATCCTATCTATCTCATCCCAGAAAGGAGGGGCAAAGGCCTTACAAGCGATCTTCATCGGTAATTTATGCCTTCTTACTAAGAGATCAAAGAGATATGCCATCACCTCTGTGTCCGTCAATAGCGTGCATCTATAACCGAACATCTCGAGATATCTCTTGTTGATTCCATAGGAGGATATCTCTCCGTTGTGCACGATGGAATAATCGAGTAGCGCGAAGGGATGTGCTCCGCCCCACCACCCAGGCGTGTTCGTCGGAAATCTTCCGTGTGCTATCCAGGTCTCTGCCTTATATTCTTCGAGGCGATAAAAATTCCCCACATCTTCCGGAAAACCCACCGCCTTGAATGCCGCCATATTCTTTCCACTCGAGAGCACATAGCTTCCTTCTATATCAGAATTTATCTTCATCACCTCTCTTATGACGAAGTCGTCTTCTGAACTTTTATCTAGTTTCTCCTCTCTAGGTTCAACAAAATATCTTCTAAGAATTGGTGGATTTTGGATTACTGTCTTTCTAGTGGGTATATCTCCTTCCCTCTCAATCAAGAAGTTTTTGTCAAGAAATTCTTCACATCTTTCCCGAGCGTAAGAATCGTCAAACATCAGATGAAACGCATAATATTCTTTATAACTTGGATAGATGCCGTATGCGGCAAATCCTCCGCCCAAACCGTTTGAGCGATCGTGCATGTTTGCTATCGATCTTATTATGTATCTACCATCGATCTTCTTTCCGTTCGTGTTCAAAATCCCGCTAACTGCACAACCGGATATATCCTTCCCACCCGTGATCTTCTGCAATTTTTCCTCCTCGTGAATCCCTCTACAGTTCCTTCTTCTATATTTTATCAATCTTTTCCATCCTATAATCGATTCTTTATAAACATAGTTAAGAATTTTTCATACATATTGTGAGCATTTCATAAAATATGTGAGGGGGCAATTCGCCAAGCCTAAGTTCTCTGATCTCTGCAAGAGTGGAAGATCCCTCTTACAGTAATTTCACCCTGAGTTTTCCTATATCTTCTTTTATCTCGGTCTTTAGTCCTATAGAACTCAAGAATGACTCAATAAAAATTTTAACGAACTTCCTTGGAGTTTCAGAGGACAGAACAAGCGTAAAATCTCCCTCTGTATTCTCAATTAATCTAAAGAAGTTGCAGAATTCTAACCTCTCAAAGAGGTCTTTCGCCGTTTTAATCTCATTCGAAAGTTGTTCCGCGTGAGATACGGCTATCTTCTCGTGCTGTTTCCAGAAATCTTCCTTATCTTGATGTGTCTCCACAAATTTAAGAAATAGAAGCCAGTGATCGACGTCCAATATGATGTGCTCTCCGCTCGAGAGCATCTCTATGTAATTCCGAAATTTATCTCTATCTAGATCCAACAAATCCTTATTTTCATGATAAAATTGAATTGCACGCCTCATTAATTCACTCTGAGAAATATTCATCTCCTTTCTCATCTCTTCGAGCAGATTAGCCGTTCTTTCGTCGATCGCCGCGGTTATTCTCGTTGGGTTCATTGTTCCTCACGACTTTAATTATTTTGGCGGGGTAATTTAAGCCGATGAAATTTTGAACTATCTCATCAACTTTCCCCGTCACATAATTTTCTAAACACCCTTCCTCTTTCATAAAAGTTATGAATTTTTCATAAATACATTTATAAAAAGGTAAGAAGAAAAGACGTTTAAAAATTAGTTTGCAAGGTGAAAATATGCCAGAGAATTTTACGAATAGAAGATCTACAAATGAGACGAGGACTAGTGTCTCCACAATTTAGTTCTTATACATAATACTTGGACAGTTTCTTATCCGCCTTCTCCCTCGTAAACTTCCAGTTGATCTTCTTTCTCTGGT
>RXIL01000011.1 GCA_004212085.1 Candidatus Methanolliviera hydrocarbonicum | reverse complement strand
CAGCAAAATGTTTCATTTTGCGTGCACCAAATCGAAGTAAGCGCAAATCTTTGATTTGCGTTATCCCAAAAATCGAAGATTTTTGAGGAATTTGGTTGCATTTTCACGGCACCGAATCAGAGATTCGATTGCATTACTTAAAAATCGGAGATTTTTAAATGCCGGAAGAGAAAATTTGCAGTTTCTGTAAAAATCCAATACCTCTTGGCACGGGAAAGATGTACGTCAAAACGAGCGGGGAGATATTCTATTTTTGTTCCAAGAAATGCGAAAAGAATATGTTAAAACTAAAAAGGGTTCCGCGCAAGGTGAAATGGACTAAAAAGGGTTGATATGGAGAGAACATACGTGATGTTGAAACCTGACGGTGTAAAGCGCGGTCTTGTAGGTGAGATCATCTCCAGGTTGGAGAAGAGGGGGCTCAAGCTCGCGGCGATGAAGATGCAGAAGATGGATCTGAAAGAGGGAGAAGAACACTATCTCGAACACGAGGGAAAGTCGTTTTTTAAAAATCTTGTTAGTTTTATAACGTCTGGTCCAAACGTCTCTATGGTTATAGAAGGAAAGGATGCGGTATCCATCGTGAGAGAGATGGTTGGGGAAACCGACCCAAAGAAATCTTCCTCTGGCACCATAAGAGGTGATTTTTGCTTAGATATTGGTAGAAATGTGATCCACGCCTCAGATTCTTTGGGATCTGCAGAGAGGGAGATAAAGCAACATTTTTCTCCGGATGAGATCTTCTCCTATAAAAGGGCAGATGAAGACTGGGTATATGAGTGAAGATATAAGGACACCGATCGTCTGTGTGCTTGGGCACGTAGATCACGGTAAAACGTCCCTCTTGGACAAAATAAGGGGTAGTAGGGTAATAGATAAAGAATCAGGAGCTATAACTCAACATATAGGGGCAACAGAGGTTCCAATATCTGCTATCAAAGAACTTTGCGGAACGAATGTAGAATATGGGCTGCCTGGACTTCTCTTTATTGATACGCCTGGGCATCACGCGTTCACAACGCTGAGGAACAGAGGAGGAGCGTTGGCCGATCTGGCCGTTCTAATTGTGGATATCGTTGAGGGATTTCAACCTCAAACGATAGAATCTATCAATATACTTAAAAGATATAAAACGCCCTTCATCGTGGCGGCAAATAAGATAGACAGAATTGGAGGATGGAGACCTTTTGAAGATGAATCTTTCGTATCTTCCTACAAAAAACAGGGTGAAAATATCCGCCATATCTTCGATGATCATTTATACTCCCTCATAGAGCAGATATATAAATATGGATTCAGTTCAGACAGATACGATCGTGTGAGGGATTTTCAGAAGAATATAAGCGTCGTTCCGATGAGCGCAAAGACCGGAGAGGGAGTATCCGATCTACTTCTCATCTTGATTGGGCTGGCACAAAGATTCTTGGAAGAGAGCCTTAAAATACACGCAAAAGGTCCAGGTAAAGGAGTTATATTGGAAATTAAGGAAGAAAAAGGGTTGGGAATTACGTTAGACACCATACTATACGATGGAATGATCAAAGAAGGAGATACCATCGTGGTAGGCGGCAAGGATAAACCAGTGGTAACCAAGGTAAAGGCATTGCTAAAACCGAGTCCTATGACAGAAATAAGGGTTGAAAAGAGGTTTAACCGGGCAAAAAAGGTTACCGCAGCAGCCGGTATAAAAATATCTGCTCCAAAATTGGAAGACGCACTGGCGGGATCTCCACTCGTCGTCGCAAACGATAGAGTGGAAGAGATTAAGAGAGAGATGGAAGAAGAGATCTCAGAGGTTAAGATTCTCGGAGAGGTAAAAACAGATGGCATCGTGATAAAGGCGGATACGATAGGAAGCCTTGATGCCCTGATAGGTGAGCTCAAAGAGAAGGAGATTCCAATAAGAATGGCAGATATCGGAGATATATCCAAAAGAGATATCATAGAAGCAGAAACAGTAAAAGAGGAGCTTTATTCAGTTTTAATAGGATTTAACGTGAATGTTTTACCAAACGCACGTCAATACTTGATGAAGTCCGAGGTCAAGGTATTTGTGGATGACGTGATCTACAATTTGATAGACGAGTATTTAGAATGGTTTGAGGAGAAAAGATCTTTAAGGGAGAAGAGGAAGATAGAAGCGATTACGAGACCTGGAAGAATAGAAATTTTGCCGGATTTTGTATTCAGATCGAGCAAACCGGCGATAGTTGGTGTAAGGGTATTGGCCGGAAGTATAAAACCTGGATTATCATTGATAAATGATGATGGTAGATACTCTGGCAGTATAAAACAGATCCAGGATAAAGGGGAAACGATAAAAGTCGCAGATAAGGATATGGAGGTTGCCATGTCCATAGAAGATGTCACGGTGGGGAGACAGATAAAAGAGGGTGATACACTCAACATTGATATTCCAGAAAAGCACGCGAAGATATTGGAGGAGGAGTTTTACGATTCTCTCTCTTGCGAAGATGCGGACGTCTTTAAAATTTTAATAGAGATAAAGAGAAAAGATAATCCGTTTTGGGCTAAATAGGAGGATATTTATGGCAAAAGTCAAATTAATAGTGTCTGATCAAAAAACTGGGAAGTCATACCAAGTGGAAGCGGTAAATAAGATCTCTGGGATGAATATTGGAGATGAATTAGACGGTGGATCGTTAGGGCTCGGTGGATACAGACTCAAAATCACCGGGGGATCTAACAAGGATGGAACACCCATGAAGTCAGATTTACCTGGCGGAAAAAGGAAAAAAATTCTTTTTAGGAAGGGAGGACAGGGATTTAAACCGCGGCATGATGGAGAAAGAAGAAGGAAGATGGTTTGTGGAGAGCAGATAATCTCGGAGACAAGTCAGGTTAACACAATAATATCGAAGTACGGAGAAAAGAGCGTGGAAGATTTACTCGGACTTACAAACTGACATACTCTCCGAGCTAAAGTTCCTAAAAACTTTTGGTTTTTAGGATGCAAATTGAAGATTTGCAACTACATTGGGGCTTTTATCAGCCGTAATTTTTTTATTTTTTAATTTCATTGAATTCTTTCTTTTTGATAGATATCATTACTGCCTCGTCTTTACCGAGATTTTACCGTATTCGTATTTTTCTTCCCCTTTTGTTTCTTCTTTCTCGTTTAATGTTTCTTGCACGGTATTTACAACTTTATCGACTCGGGCATAGAGTTCAATCAATTTCTTCTGAATCTTGGGATAAGAATCACCCCACTCTACCTGCAGGCGACCTCTCTCTTTTACAGCTTCGCTCAACTCTCTCTGTAGCCTCTTATTATCTTCTTTCAGTTTGGATCTCTCTTTTACAGCTTCGCTCAACTCTTTCTGCACGGTATTTACAACTTTATCGATTTTATCAATTCTCAGGTGTAAATCGCTCAACTCCTCCTCTAACACTATATTCTTATTTATAGCTCCACTCAACTCTTTTTGTAATCGACCCCTCTCCTCACCAAATTTAGATTTCAAATGATCAAAATCTTCTTTTGATCGGTTCCCTTCGCCCATTACCCTGCTAAGTCCCCTTTTTAACTTATTGTTATCTCCCTCCAGCTTATTTTTTCTCTCAATTTCTTCCTTCAGCATTTTTTGCAGTTTCTTGTTTCTATTCAAAATTTTATTGTACCTGAAATATACGACGATAGAATATATAGAAACCACTGGAATTGCCAGTATCCACTCAATCATCTTATCTCCCCATCTCCCATAAGCTTAAATGTTTTTACAATATTTAAATCTATCTATTAACTACCCTCTTTTTAACATAAAAATTTAAAATTGTACCGTCAACTGCCTTATTGGACACTTAAATAATGGCCATCCACAGTATTCTATACTACAGTTTTTCATGCCCAGTCAAGCACTAACTTATATGTCGAAAAGAGAGACCACGATCAGATCTCTCCCATCCCCTTTCATGAACTGTGAATATGAGGAATCGCATCCATTATTTTACGCGCTTCTTTACAGTCACCTGTTGCGTAAATATGCGAAATTTCTTTATCCATAGAGTTGTAAAGTTCATTTGAGGGTTTTATTCCCACTACGAGAACCACCGTATCACACGCAATAACCGTTTTGTTGAGGTCTTTGCCGATCGATAGTACCCTCCATCCGTTATATCCTGAATTGTCCTCTTAGCTATTACATCCACTTCGTTCTTAGCAAGTAAATCTAAGAGCATGACTCTGTTGTTTTCAAAAATTAGACCGTCCACCAATCCGGAAAACAAAAATATGCTCTATCTGGTAAGCCTTAATATCGATTCAATTTGGTCTCTATTCTATTCTCCAATACAGTGATCTGCTCCAAAATTATCTTGTTTTTGATCTCTCTCTTCATCAACTGTAGATCTCTCAAATGGGGTGCCAGTAATTCTGGTCTTGCATCCTCTATCTTCTCAATCCTATCTTCCATCTCTTTTAGTTTTTGAAAGGAACTTTCGTCCCCCGTTTCCATCTTTACGCCTTCAAAAAGGGATAAAAGATCGACGAACTTTTCATAAACTTTAAACCCCTCATCCGTTAATNTGACGATCTTAGCCCTCTTTTTTGCCTCAATCTCAATTAACCCAAGACCTTCCATCCTCCTCAACGTCTTTGTGGTATGGGCAAATGGACTTTTCACCTCTCTCGCTATATCAGATATAGAGGGATCTCTAAGAATCGCTATTGCGGACAAAATTTCAACTGGCTTTTCGTGTAAGAAGATCTCCCTCATTTCAATCGAGAGATGGACTTGATCTTATATAACCTTTTAATTTAACCCGATTTCGTCACTCCGCTTTTATTTTTTTCTTTATATCTTCTCTCAACTTAGCTTTGATAGCCTTTCCAAGAGGATTTCTGGGGATTTCGTCCGTGATCTCCAATCTCTCTGGCAACTTATATACTGCAATATCCTGCTCTTTCATAAAGGAGGTAACCTCATCCAACGTAACCGTCTCCCCCTTCTTTGGCACCACATAGACACATGTTTTCTCTCCCATCGCCTCGTCTGGCATTGCAACGGCCGCCGCATCCGCGATTTTTGGGTGCCCCTGTAGAAGATTCTCGATCTCTTGAGCACTTATATTGAAGCCTCCCCTGATGATGATATCCTTCTTACGGTCAAAGAAGCTGATGAACTTATCGTCTCTAATCATGAACAGGTCGCCTGTATGGAAGAACTCATCTTTGTCAAAGGCTTTCTCCGTAAAGCCGGGCTGATTAAAGTAGCAGGGAATCGTAAATGGCCCTCTCCAAACCAATTCACCAACATCGCCGGGCTTCGACAAATCCTTGCCAGTCTCTACATCCACGATCTTCGTCTCGGTTGCGTCCATCCCCGGATCGATGCCCCACTGCATCTCTTTTGAGAGTCTTGGAAACATGTCCACCCTCTTTTCCAGTTCTGGAGTGGTAAGCGGTCCACTGAAGTTTCCGGTTCCCTCGTTCTGTCCCCATATATTTATTATCTCTATTCCCCATCTCCTCTTAAATTCTCGTAAAGCAAAGAGTGGGAGGGGGGCAGAACCGCTGGACAATGTCCTCATGCTGCTAAAGTCGAATTTATCAACATCTGGATGCTTCAGGATCATATTTAACATCGCCGGAACCATGATGGTGAAATTTACTCTCTCTTCCATTATCTGTCTAATGAGAACCGCCGGGTCGATCGGATGATGTAAAACGAGGGTGCCGGAAGTTGCCAGCCATGGCATAAAATTTACGCCGATGGCGGTCATATTTACCATCGGGGCAAGACAGAGTATGGTATCACCCTTTTCGAGCAGACAAGCCTTTGTAACCACGGTAAAAGCGTATCGCCAGTTATTGTGGCTCATAGGACAAGCTTTCGGCTCTGCCTCTGTTCCGGATGTCCACTCGATATTGAAGAGATCATTTGCATCTATCTCTATCTTATCGAGCTCATCCTTTTCTATCCTCCCCTTCGCCATCTCTCTGATCTCTTCCAAGGAGATCACATGCCCAAGCTTGCTCTTCGGTTGTAATCTCTTTCCCATCTCCAGGTGTTTGAATCCGTGAAATTCTTCCGCCGTAATAAACGCCTTCGCCTCGGCTAGATTAAAGATGTATTCCAGCTCCTTCTCCCTCCACTGTACCGGTATGGCAGAAAAAATTCCCCCCACTCTACAGACCGCGAGGTAGAGCATAACCAATTCCCAAGTATTTGGTAGTTGCCCTATTATAATATCATCCTTCTTTATCCCCCTATTTAACAATCCAGTGGCCACAGCATCTATTGCATCGTTCAACTCCCTGTACGTGAGTCTCTCTGGCTTCAAACCCACCAGTTCTTCCTTGTTTGGTGGGTCCACCAGAGCCATCCTCTCCGGATAGTTCTCAATGCTCTCCTTGAAGACGTCCAACATCGTCTCTTTTACCCAGACTTTCTTCTCTTCATACTCTTCTATCTGTTCCGGTTTTACTAAGATCATCTTCAAACTCCTCCATATAATTTCTTCAACTCCTGCTTCAGGATCTTCCCTGCGGGATTTTTTGGGAGATCATTGGCGAACTTGACGACCTTAGGGCACTTGTATCCGGCAAGATTTTTTTTACTGTATTCGACGATCTCCTCCTCGGTGATCTTTTCTCCGGGTTTTGCTGCAACCACCGCCGTTACGGCTTCTCCCCATTTCTCATCAGGTAAACCTATGACTGCAACCTCAAAGACCTTTGGATATGTGGAGAGCATCTCTTCCACCTCCTTTGAGTATACGTTCTCTCCCCCGGAGACGATCATATCTTTCTTCCTATCGACGAGATAGATGAAACCTTCCTCGTCTTTCCTGCCCAGGTCGCCCGTATAGAACCATCCCCCTTTTATCGCCTCCTCTGTCTCCTTGGGCATCTTGTAGTACCCTTTCATAAAATTGCCTCTGTTGACGATCTCCCCTATCTCGCCGACAGGCATCTCTTCGCCTTTTTCGTTAAATATCTTCACGTCACAATGTATCAAAGGCACTCCAACCGATGCGGGTTTCCTCATCGCATCTTTTGGACGGAGTATGGTTGTACATGGAGAGGCCTCTGTCATACCGTAGGTATCCCCCATCACAGCATTTGGGAAGTGGGACAACAACTCTTTACGCATATCAGCCGGCATGTACATCGCGCCGTTTATGATCATACGTACGCTGCTGAGGTCGTATTCATCGATGGCAGGATCATTGATCAGCATTCGCCACATCGTCGCCGGCCCCCACGAGACGGTGACCTTCTCCTCCTGAACTGCCTGAAGTATCTCTCTTGGGATTACCTGTTTATGAATCACCATCGTTGCTCCCATGATCACCCCGGGAACTAAAAAAGCGTGCAGCGAGGCAGAATGATACAGGGGCGGTGCTATCTGTAGGATATCATCGGGCGTCCACTGGTAATCCATGATCATTGTATATCCATTAATGAGATGGTTTCTATGCGTCAGAACGGCACCCTTTGGTACACCCGTTGTCCCGGCGGTGTAGAGAATCAGATCTTCATCGTCGAGAGATACCTCCACAGCCGGCTCTTTGGGATCACCGCCTCTGACGAGATCCTCATAGTTGAGCACGCCTTCTCCTCCCTCACCATCGCAGACGAAATGTTTCACCTTCGAAAGATTCCCTTTTATAGAGTTTATTGTCTCTATGAACTCATTGCCGTAGACAACGCAGATCGTATCGGCATTTTCGATCTGGTAGATGAGCTCACGGCCCACCAGTCTGAAATTTAGAGGAACTCCCACCGCTCCCACATTGGCCACGGCGTAGTGCGTCTCCGAAATCTGGTTGCCGTTATAAAAAAGATAGGCGACTTTGTCGCCCTTCGAAACGCCCAGGTCTGTGAGCGCGTTTGCAAGCCTGTTCACCCTCTCATTAAATTCGCCGTACGTGAACCTCGAACCACCAAAGTTTACCAGTGCAACTTTTTCGGGATACTTGCCGGCGGTGAGGGCAAGACTATCTCCAAGACTATTCACATTTTCTCTCATTTTTTGCCTCCCTCATATTTCTCCACCAGCAAAAACTTCTGCACCTTTCCGGCCGGGTTCTTTGGGATAACATCTGTAAAGAAGACAGATTTTGGAGCCTTGAAGTGTGCCATCTTCTCTCTGCAGTAATCGATCATCTCATCTTCCGCCGCATTCTCGCCTTCTTTTAATTTTAATACCGCGGTGACCCTCTCGCCCCACTTCTCATCAGGTAGGCCTATGACCGCGCACTCCGCAACCTTCGGATTATGCAATAACGCCTCCTCAACCTCGATGGCAAAGACATTCTGCGCCCCAGAAACGATCATATCCTTCTTTCGCCCCATCAGGTAGAGATAACCGTCTTCGTCAAATCTTCCGAGGTCTCCGGTATAGAACCACCCTTCTTTAACTGCTTCTCTCGTCCTATCCTCTTGTTTGTAATAACCGGTGGTTATGCTTGGCCCCCTTGTAATTACCTCTCCAATCTCTCCCACCGACAGATCCTTTCCTTGATCATCTACGATCCTCACGTCTATGATATTGACCGGAGCACCGCAGGACGATGGTCTCTTTATCTTCTCTTCTGGTCGGATGGCAACAAGTACGGCAGTCTCCTGCAAACCGTAGTATTCATAGACATTTGGAGTGATCTTCTTCCGTACCTCCTCATAAATTGAGATGGGTAATGGGGCTCCGGCAAAAACAACGCCTCTCAACGAGCTCAAATCGTATTTACCGAGGTCTGGATAGCTTAAAATCATCTGGGCCATCGTGGGAACTAAATTTACCCATGTAATCTTCTCCTCCTGAACCGTCTCCAAAAATCTCTTGGGCTCGAAGTCCATCAGACATATAGTAGCCCTAACAACTGCCGGACCAAACATCCATGCCCAACCAACCCTTCCATACATCGGAAAGACTATGAGTACTCTATCGTTGAATGTTAAATCGTGGTTGGCTATCACTGGAATGGCGGCTGTGCTCTGCATATAATGGGTCAGAAGGTAACCTTTGGGTAAGCCCGTAGTGCCGGAGGTAAATTCCAATAGTTCTACATCATCTTCATCTATCTCGATATTCGGCTCATCGGAAGGATATTTGGCCAACTCTTCATAGCCAATCAGATCTCCCTCTGATTCCTCTCCAACTACAATATATTTTTCCACGCCTATCTTCATATCATCCAAAAGAGGTTTGAAATCCCTGCCGAAGACCAATGCCTTTGAATCGGAGTAATTGATGAGGGATTCAAGTTCCTTTGGAGATAACCTATAATTTAAAGGTGCTATTATCGCTCCAGTCTTTGCCAATGCGTGATGCAATTCCACAAATTCTGCGCAGTTCATGAGCAATAGCGATACAAAATCTCCTTTCTTAATGCCCAAACTCAAAAATCCATTTGCTACGCTGTTCGCTCTCTCATTTAGTTCTTTATAAGTGCACCTCTTTCCAACGTTTGCGTCTATTAGAGCCTCTTTATCCGGACACGCCATCGCTGCCGTCTTTGATAGGTTTCCAAGATTAAAACATCCGAGACTATTCACATTTTCTCTCATTTTTTGCCTCCTTCTTATGCAAAAACATCTTTATAATCAGCCCTTATCACCTTCTTGTCGATCTTTCCCGCGCTCGTCATCGGTATCTCTTCAAAGAAGAACTTCTCTGGTATCCACCACTTCAGTATCTCCCCCTTCTCTGCATACTTCACCAGGTGTTCTTTCAACTCCTCCTCAGTTATCTTCCCTTTATACTCCTCCTTCGGGATGATCAAGGCTATAGGTCTCTCATCCCACTCCGGATGGGGAACGCCTACGACCGCCGCCGACTGTACCTTGGGATGAGTACTTATCACACTCTCGAGCGTTCTCGTCGATATCCACTCTCCACCGCTCTTTATGACATCTTTCGTCCGATCAACGATGAAGATAGACCTATCCTCATCCCAGATGCATAGATCATCGCCATGTAGCCACCCTCCACGCCATAGCTCTTTAGATCTCTCCGGATCTTTGAAATATCCCATCGTGGCCCATACGGACCTGAATAACATCTCACCGTAGCTCTTATCATCCTTCGGTACTTCTTCCAACGTATCGGAATTGGCCACCTTGACCTCACAGAGTGGGGTATCGCAGTATCCGGTCCTTAGCCTGTATCTAAATTTCTTCTCATCAGGCCAATCATACATATAGTACTTGTATGCCGCTCCGATCATACCAGGGCAGGTCTCGGTCATCCCCATCCCACTGGCCACAGATAAGCCTGCCTCCTCGGCTCTTCGGGCGAGTCCCTCGGGGAACATAGTTCCTCCCACGATGTATCCCGCGTCTTTGAAGTACTCCTTGTATTCCTTAAACTTAGGATGGTCTATCAACTCCATGAGAAATCTGGAAACTCCACATATGAAAATCGGTCGGTCGATGGGAGTCCTCTCCCTCTTCACCATCTCCATATCGACCACGGGATCATGCCTTCCGTCGAGCAACAACTTGGAACCCAGTGCCGTCGCTATATATGGGACTTCCCATGCAAAACTGTGGAACATCGGCGTGAGAACGAACAATATTGTAAACCGCTGATCGAGTGCTTCGGGCATCCAGCGTGTATTAAATTGTTCGCCTATGGCGTGCAACACCATCGCCCTATGGGTGAACCAACAGCCCTTCGGAAGCCCGGTCGTGCCCGTCGTGTAGTTCAGACCCGCCGGGGTATTCTCATCGAGCTCTGGGAAATCGTACTTGGACGATGCCCCCTTCAATAGCTCCTCGTATTCATAGACCGGCTCAAGCTTCGTATCCGGTAGAATGCCATCATCCGTACAGATCACATATCTCTCGACGGTCTTTAGCTCGGGACTGAACTTCTCGATGAGCGGTAAGATATCCTTGTTGAATATGAGTACCCTATCCTCCGCGTGGTTTATCGTCCAGAGTAACTGCTCGGGGGGTAAGAGTTGATTCATCGAGTGCATCACGTTTCCCATGCATGGAATGCCGTAATACATCTCAAAGTATCTGTGGGTATTCCAGTCCGCAGTCCCCACTCTGGTGAGGCAATTCGGCTCAATGCCCAACGATTCAAGTGCATTTGCGAGCTTCTGAATCCTCTCCAAAGCCTCCGCGTATGTCTCCCTCACTATATCGCGATAGACTACCTCGCTCGTCGGGTGCTCCCTTGCCGCGTACTTTATTATCCTATCGAGCGTCAACTGAAAATCGTATGCTTCTTCAGCTTTTGTAAATTTTTCTAGCTCTTTCTCTCTTTCAACTTTCATTTTTTACCCCTTTTTTTATTCATATTTCTCTTTTCTTCTTCCTTTCTAAAATGTAAAAAATAGAGATGAGCAATCTCACCTCTTTAGTTCACTTGCTTATGGTGAACTTGCCAGTACCCGTCAATTCTGCCTTCTTTAAGACTTTCTTGGCCGCATCGCATCCTAAATTTTTTATATCTTCCTCTCTTGATCCTTCCAGTACGGTTCCCGTATCAACCTCTTCAATACCTTTCCCGCGGGGCTTCTAGGTAACTGTGGGACGAAATCGATAGATGCAGGCACCTTCTTCCTCGACATCTTTCCCTTGCACCACTCGATGATCTCCCCTTCGGTCACCTTCTCTCCCTCTTTCACTACAACCACCGCCGTAACCGCTTCTCCTAGTCTCTCATCGGGTACACCTATCACCGCTATATCCGAGAGCTTGGGGTGACCTTTGAGCACTTCTTCAACCTCCGCCGAGTATATGTTCTCTCCACCGCGGAGGATCATATCCTTCTTCCTATCCACGATGTATATGTATCCCTCTTCGTCCATCCTCGCTATATCTTCTGACGTGTTGAAACCGTCGTCCGTCATCACTTCTTTGGTCGCCTCAGGGTTCTTGTAGTATCCGTCGAACTGACTCGCATTCCTCGCGTATAAAATTCCTATTTCACCCCTCGGAACTTCGTTGCCTTCCTCATCCAGAATCTTGACCTCTATTCCGGGAGATGGAAGTCCAGCGCATCTAACCTTCCTCGTTTGATCCTCCGGACGGAGATCCGTGCACAAAGCCAACTCTGTGGAACCGTAGAACTCGTGTAATCCAGCATTCTTGAAGAAATCAAGAACTTTTGCTTTCGTCTGTGTCAACAGGGGAGCGGCCGCGGAGACCAATTTTCTCATAGAACTCACATCGTACTTATTTTTGACATCATCCGGTAAAGCAAGAATGGCATCGAACATCGCCGGAACCATGAAGGCGTGTGTCATCTTCTCTTTGTCTATGATCTTTAGTAAGTCTTCCGGTGCGAATCTCTTCATGGCGATGAGGGTAGCCCGAGCAAAAACAACCTGCAGCACATTTGCGAGAGGCTTTTCATGATACATAGGACCAGGTAACAACCATCTAGTCATCTCATCCACCGCATACTGAAAATTCTTGATGGCAAATGGCACCGTTCGTGCGTAGTGCGATGTAACAACCCCCTTTGGCCTTCCCGTCGTGCCAGCGGTGTATCCGATGTGGACGCAATCGGTGATCTCGATCTTCTCGTCAGGCACCGGCTCTTCTTCCGATGCGTAGTCGATCAATCTCTCGAACGCCCGAACAATCTTTCAGTAGCCAAATTTGTATCGATACGCCTACCATCTTTATCCATCAAACTGGTTGGAGTTGGAAGATTCTTG
>RXIL01000045.1 GCA_004212085.1 Candidatus Methanolliviera hydrocarbonicum | reverse complement strand
GACAACCTCCGTGTCCAGCCTGACTAATGCGGCCTTATTATTGGTGGTACCTAGATCGTGCGCGATGATGAATTTTTCTTCCATGATCCCTCCTTATCCTTATATATATATTCATCATCACACCTGAGAATCTATCTTCTTCAAGAAGGTAATACAGATATCAAGCATCGCTTCAAGCGATCTCGCGTCTATCTTATCATAGGTGTCGAGGAAGGTGTGATAATTGGGGGGTAAACCGCTATCAAACGGAGCGGCAAGCATATTGGTTGCTCTATGCCCCCTTCTTGACCATTCGGCCGCATCTGTCGCACCAAATGGCAAATCCGTCCTCTTAAATTTGTACCCGAGATCCTTTGCCGCGATATTATATATCATATCTACGAGTTCCGGGTCGTGCTTTGCTCCGATGGAAACCTCCTTTTCGATGACCCCCATCGCCTCAAAATCGAAGACGGTATCGATATTTATAAGCATGTATGGATGTTCCTTCATCTCCTCTTCGTGTCTATCTAACCATCGTCTCATCCCTCGCAATCCTGCCTCTTCACCCGTCACGCCCATAATAAGAACCTCCGTCTTCTTGGGAACAAAACCTCCCTTCTTCTTTTCATCATCCAGATATTTTGCCACCCCCAGAGAGATCGCAATCCCAGACATATTATCGGCCGCGCCGGGTACAGATCTTCTGTTCAGGAAGAAGAGCATCGGCAGGGTCACCACTCCCACCGCCACCATGATGTACCACAGATATCTATATACGCCCCCACTCGCGATGAGGGACATATAGTTCCCAAAGTTAAAACTCCAAAATGGCCCCTCCATAGTCACCATTCGGATCAATGAGATCACCAGAACAAATAATGCGTTCACAATGGCAAGTGCCGTTATTATAACCCCCCAATAGCCCTTGAACCATGCCCATACATTAAACTGATACGCACTATCCAAATGACCAGAGAATACTACGGTCTGTTTTATCTCCTCCTTTGGCTTTATTCTTCCGTATACGTTCGTTCCCACCCTCTTCGGAAAAAGAAGATCGACCACCTCTATGTATCTCCCGAATTCGGTTAGGGTTACTGCCAACGCCGCCGCGCAGAGAATAGAAGAGATCAGCGGGTTGACCCAAAAAAAAACTATAGAGAGATAAATTGCGATCATCGCATAAGGTATAAAACCGACGAAGGCCCTCGGGTGATATGTGGCGTCTTCCTTTGCCGTGGAATCACAGTATTTCTTCAATTCTTCTTCCAACATCAATCCTGCCCGCTTTTCCTCCGCTCCTCCGGACTCGCGTGGGCCAACGGTGTCTACGACCTTCTTAATAAACCCAAACATGAACTCTTTGTACCCAGAATTCAGTACCATCTTTATCAGCCCTCACAAATTTATCTCAACACAAAGCCGCTTATTTGCGGCATATATCTTTTGAAACCTTTGAAACAATGGGATCAACTCATCGAAATTCGGAATAATTCCCAATCGACAGATCTCGAGAGGAGATTATGCTTACTCCGGTATCCAGTATATTCTCATAGATTATATCACCACATCTGACAGGTGCCTTCACCCTAACTTTACTCAATTCTTTCATGCATCTTCTCAATAAATTCTTTGGAACCGGTCTTTCGCTCCTAACCGGCAACATTGCTATCCTTCCCTCCTGAACGGGTATGGTCGTGGTCAGCATCCTGACCGGATTGGTGAATTCCTCGGTGACATATTCCTCTCCCCGTTTACAGCCGTTGCCTCTAACCTCCAAAATTTTATCATCTTCCTCGATCAGCTCTATCTGGCAGCTCATCGGGCAGACGATACAGGTAAAATTATGACTTCTCTTCATCTTCTTCACCTTCGACATCGATAATCAATTCATCTCCAGTAATTCTATTCAAGATATCTGGAGATATATCTAATTTGACCATTTCGGGAGGTTTAACGATCTTTATCTTTTTCTCAAAGATCCTTTCTCCATCGGCCAAGACGACGGTCTTCACGCTCTTCTCTATCTCCTTAACACGTAAATAAAACCTTATATCTTCGTCAAACTTCTCTCCGTGAATGATCTGGGGGACGACGTATTTGACGTTTCTTCCCGCCTTCACCTTTATGGGAGATCTTCTCTTCTTTAGCTTTCCATCGATATATTCCGCGGCACCCCTTCCAGCTACCTCTGCGACCTTGGAGACGTCATCCACCAGGTCGTGTACGTGAACTACATTTCCACAGGCAAATATACCTGGAACGGATGTTTGCATCTGCTCGTCCACGATAGGACCATTCGTTATTGGATCCATCCCCACGTCTGCCGATTTTGAAAGCTCGTTCTCTGGAATCAATCCTACAGAGAGAATTACAGTGTCACAGGGAACGAATCTCTCCGTATCCTTGATCGGCCTCATCTCAGAATCGACTTTTGCCACGGTTACACCCTCAACCCTTCTTCTACCCCTGATGTTGGTGATTGTGTGAGAGAGGTGAAGTGGGATCTCATAGTCTTCTACGCATTGAACGACGTTCCTCGTTAATCCGCCGGGATTAGACATGACCTCATATACGCCCTCAACCTTCGCTCCCTCCAACGTGAATCTCCTTGCCATGATCATACCTATATCTCCAGAGCCGAGAATAACTACCTTCTTCCCCGGTATCACCCCCTCGATGTTGATGTACCTCTGGGCTACGCCCGCCGTATAGATCCCAGATGGTCTGTCTCCGGGGATTAGAATTTGTGCTCTGGTCCTCTCTCTACAGCCCATCGATAGAATGATCGCTTTCGCCTCGATCTCCAAAAGACCATCTTCTTGATTGACTGCAATTATTCTCTTCGCTGAATCTATCTCGAGAACCATCGTATTCAATTTGACATTGATCCCGGTCTTCTTCACCTCATCTATGTAACGCTGTGCGTATTCGGGACCCGTCAGCGTCTCTTCAAAGATGAAGGTGCCAAAACCGTCGTGGATGCACTGGAGAAGTATCCCTCCAAGTTCCATGCCCCGTTCAATGATTAAGATATCTTTGACGCCCTCTTCGCAAGCTTTCATCGCAGATGCCAATCCCGCGGGGCCACCCCCGATTATGGCAACATCGACCTCGATCATCTTTACGCCTCCTCCGCAAGCAAACTTTTGGTCTTTCCCACGAAGAGGTTTGAGCCGGGACCATCTTTTGTAACCTCTTCTAAGGGAATGTTTAACTCTCTGGCAAGAATCCTCGCCACCTTGGGACCACAAAATCCACCCTGACATCTACCCATGCCCGTTCTCACTCTGCGCTTGACCGCATCGACGGTTGTGGCAGGGAGCGGTCTGTGTATCGCATCGACTACTTCTCCTTCTGTCACATGTTCACATCTGCAAATAACGTTCCCATAGAGTGGATTCTCTTTTATGAGCTTCTTCTTCTCTTCTATACCAAGTTTACTAAATTTGGGTATCGCTCTCCTGATTGGGTTGAACTCTTCCTTCTCCCCCATCTTTAGACCTATCTCCCTTAAGATACCCCTCACCATCTCCGCGATCGCCGGAGACGCTGCCAGGCCGGGTGATTGGATTCCCGCAACATTTACAAATCCTAAAACATTCTCCGACGCTTTGATGAAGAAGTCCTCTTCGTAGGTCGCCGCCCTCAATCCGGCAAAGTAGGTGATCAATGAACTCTTTTGGAAATCGGGCAGGAGGGAGCCACATTCAAATATGGTATCGATCTCCTCTGCCGTGACGGATTTATCATACTTATCCGAAACCTCTATGGCGTCTGGCCCCCAGTTGGGATTCCCACTTATCGTTGTGAATATCCCACCTCCCTTTGTGTGTGGATCTTGTGGCAATATAAGCTCAGAGAGCGAATGGTTAATATATCCCTTCATCTCCTTATCGAATATTATGATGCTGCCTTTTCTCGGGTGGATACTAAATTCCCTCGCTCCTGCCATCTCCGCCACTTCGTCTGCAAATATTCCGGCGGCGTTTATCACATATTCAGATTCTATCGTTCCCCTGTCAGTTAGGACTCCCTTCACTTTCCCGTCTTCAACTAAAATATCCTCCACTTCTGTGTTCAGTGCTATTTTAACCCCGTTTTGAATCGCGTTCTCGGCCAAAGCGATAGTAATCTCATAAGGATAAACCACCCCATAGGTGGGCGAATAAACGCCAACTATTGCCTTATCGGTTATGTTCGGCTCCATCTCTAGTAATTCTTCTCTTTTGACAGGCCGTAAAGGAATTCCCGCTTTCTTCCCCTTTCTAAAAACGACATACGGAATGATCTTCTCGCAGATAAAGTTCGAAATGAAGGGGGGGAGTACCTTTCTTACCTTTGGTGGGAGGGTCTCGGTCGTTATAACGATCAACAGTCCATCTCTTTCAAAGGGAACGTTCAGCTCCTCACATACTTTGTCGTACATTTTATTTCCCTTTACGTTGAGTTTCTGCTTCAGGGTACCGGAAGATTCGCCTATTCCACTGTGAACCATACCACTGTTTGCCTTGGTTGCCCCACACGCTACATCCGATTCTTTTTCGAGGAGGACGACATCCAACTTATAACGGGAGATCTCTCTCGCAATAAAACACCCTATTACACCACCACCCACTATAACAACGTCTGCCCGTTTTGGCAGGGAAACATTGTCGTACACATCGCGTTTCGTTACTTTTTTCTCCTCTCCTTTTCTTTCGATTTCTCCTGCAGTTACATCGTTTATTACGCCTTTGACACCCTTGGTCTTAGCAGCTAAATAACCTATCGTAATAACTTCACTCCACAAGTTGACCCGTCCATTGAGGCGTACGATCCCCTCTTCTGCAGAAATTTTGACGTCGGGAAATCCTTTCTTCACGATCTTTTTCTCGAGCTTTTTGGCGATTTTTTGATCTCTCCCACCCATCTTTATCCCCCAACTCTTAAAAGTACCAAAACGTCGTTACATCAGATCCTTCAGATCCTCAACTGCTTTGATGGCAGCATCTATAGAAACTCTTAGCTCTTCGTATTCCTCCATCGCGTCTCCTAGTGATTTTCCATCCATTACAGCATCTATTGCCTGTCTAAATGCCCTTGTTCCAGCCTCTGGACCCATCGGGTGCGAATGTATGGCTCCCCCCGATCCGAGCATGATGTCATATCCGATATCATTTATGACATCCTCCACCATCGGCGTGGCGATTCCACCGCTGGGCATCGGCATAGAAGGTTTGATATCACGCAGAGGGAATACCTGTTGTTGTATTATCTCCATATATCGCTCTTTGAGGATGCGTGCTTTACCATACGGCGCCGGCGTCACAATTATGTCTGCCCCACATATCCTCGGTAATTTACCGAGAATGAGGTGCGATGATACCCCAGACCATGGAGATTCATAGATCGCACCGGCAAAGTCCATGTGTGCCATCACAGGCACATCTATGCTTGGATCCTCTGCGAGCATTCTCATTGCCGAAAGACCGACCGTGAGGTAGTTGACCAGTATCGAGTTGGCCCCCAACTCGACCGCCATCTCTGCATTTTCAAGCAGACGGGAGACTGGCCCTGTGACATTGACGCTATAGAGCGTCTTTTCTCCTGTTTCCTCCTCTGCTTTATCTGCCGCCTCCATATATAGCGGGACTCTATCCTCTATACGGTTAAAACTCTCATTACCCATTAGCTCGTCGTCCTTTATCGAATCCGCTCCTCCCTTTGCCACATGGTATAAGAGTTCTGCGCCCACCTTTGGAGGGTATCCCGTGCAGGGTTTGATCATATTGTTCAATAGAGGTCTCTTGGGCACACCGAGTATCTTACGTATCCCATCAATTCCAAATTTTGGCCCCTGAAATCCCTCGGTATAAGATTTGGGAAATTTCAGATCGAGCAACTTGACCTTTCCCGCCATAGATATGTTTCCCGCCACGGCAGTGAGCAGATGTGGCATCTGCGAACCAAAGTTCACAACAGGAAAAGCCATCTGTACAAGATATCTTCTCTCTTTGATATCCGATGGCAACTCAAATTCATAGTTTGGGACTTCATATACCCCGGTTACCTTCGCCACATGTTTTNTTCTGACCTCGGGGGTTTCTTGGGGTACTGCAACCCACGTTCCCGTGCTCTGCTCTACAGCAAGCATTTCAGCAAGTTTTGGTGTGTTCCAGCTCGNGGGGAGTTCCACATAATATGTAGCAATCAGGTAGTCATCCTCGTCATTTACACCCTCTGGAAGTGCCTTTGGATACCCCTCCAGGTCATCTACTTCCCAAAATTTTTTCATACATATCGCCTCACTAAATTTCCATTCTCGTTACGTTGCCGTCCTTGTCGATGCTTTCAAAGATGAGCGGTTCGCCCTTTTTCAGTGATTCTTTGGTCTTAACAACATCGAGGAAAGTCATGGGGTCAATACATGCCTCGGGAGGAAAAACTCCCTTCTCCTTTATTTCACCGTTTGCCATGAGATGCGCCCCGATCGATGCGGGTATCGCCGTTCCCTCACCCATGCCGGTCCCTTTAGACGTTGCTGTAAAGTGATATTGGTGAGGTTCTCCATTTAATTTTCCCTTAACAACGACTTTTAGACTCCCCATCTTCCCATCAAGCATTTTTATATACTTTTTCTCTCTCTCTGATAGTATGTAAGAGACGGTAAATTCTACTGGCACAACTTTCTGTCCCCCAACACCGATCGGCTCTCTGCCCGTTATACCCAACTTCACCATATCTCTGATGAAGATATAGTAAGCTTCTGGCAGTATAGATCCCTTGTTTGTAACTTTTTTAAGCCCCTTGATGTAACGCGGAAGCGTTATCGTCTCTGGATGTGGATAGGGATAAACCCTTACTACACCGATGGGGTCATAAAAGTCCACATCTTCTATCTCAGCTATTCCCTCTTTCTCAAATGACCTTACCTTCACCAATTTTCCATCTTTGAATATCGGGATCTCTCCCTCGATCGAATGAATCCTGTGATAAACCACCGCCGCCCCTTCCTCCTCCTCTCCTCCATGCACGTGGTGTATGTGGATCTCTTCGGTCTCGTCAAGCTGACTAGAACCAAATTTTGCGAGAAGATTTGCAAGGCCGGGCGAGGACCCCATCCCGGTTAAAACTGTTATACCGGCTTCTCTGGCATCTTCGTCCATCTCCAGCAGCTTCATGGTTGCATCATAATCATCGCATATATCTACACAATTGATCCCCTCTTCGATTACAGCATTCGTAATTGGTTCGGCAAACCTGTAAAATGGGCCCACCACATTTAGAACCAGTGATGCGCCTTCTATAACCTTTCTTAAGCTCTTGGCATCGGCAACATCTACAAATACAGCCGATAATTTATCCGAATCTAATTTAGATACCAAGCCTCTCGCCTTTTCGATGTTTTTATCCGCAACAACGATCTCAGAAAAAGTATCGTCAGAGACCAGATCTCCTACCGCCGTCGCCCCAACCGTTCCACACCCTCCCAAAACCACTATTTTCATATAAATTCCCCCAAATCTTTTTTATAATTTAAGCTTTGCTTCTTTCCGCTTTGTTACTATGTGCATTCCTCTTAAATATTGCGTCTTTTCTCCGCGACCCGAAGCCTCTCATCCAAGATATCCTTCATCTCAGCAATCTTCTCATCCTCTATCTTCTCAAAGGGTATCTTCGGTCTCTCAATCTCTATCCCGGATTCTATCTCGACCAACGCGTCCTCAAAGGACGTCTCTTCTGCAGATAGATGGATGGACTCTCTCACCTCTTCCATTTTTTTAGGCATCACAGGTTCGAGTAAGATGATCAATGCCTTTATTATCTGGATACATCCCTTCAAAACGCTTGAAGATGATTTTCTATCCTCCTTAATCAATTTCCAGGGCTCTTTAGATTGAAAATAAACGTTTCCAAAATCAGATAGCGACATTGCCCCATCTATCGCCTTCTTAAACTCATAATTCAGCATTGCGTCGATATAATTATTCTCAACTTCGCCTATCTTCTTTATAACCTCTTCATCTACTCTTCCTTCTGGAATCACTCCAAAATTCTTGTAGGTTAAGAGAAGCGTTCGATAGATGAAGTTTCCAAGAGACGCGATGATCTCATTATTTATCTTCTCCTGAAAGACATCCCATGAGAAGTTAAGCTCTTTCGTGTGCGATGTGTAGCTGGAGAGGTAATATCTCAGGAGATCGGGATGAAACCCCTTCTTTAAGTAATCTTCTTCAAGCCATATAACGTATCCCCGGCTCTTTGAGAACGTCTTCTTCTCTATCTTTACCATTCCTGAGGCGATAACGGCATCTGGCAGGTTGTAATCTGCGGCTTTAAGAAGAGCGGGCCATAGTATGCAGTGGTGGTACGTGATGTCCATCCCTATGAAATGGATGATCTTTGCCCTCTTATCANTATCCTTACACCTCCAATATACCTCCCAGTCCTCCCCATNCTCTCTTGCCCATTCTTCCGTGAAGGCGATGTACCCTATGGGGGCGTCGACCCACACATAGACGACNAGATCGTCTCTCCCCGGNAATTTGACGCCCCAGTCGAGATCTCTCGTTATGCACCAATCCTTGAGTTCTTTTGAGACCCAAACTTTTGCGTAGTTTATCGCGTTATCCGTTCCATCCAGATCATTCAGATAACCCTTCAAAAAATCCTGCATCTTAGAAAGTTTAAAGAAGTAGTGTTCTCTACTCTTATATTCTGCCTTTCCCCCACATATCGCGCAAACTGGATCTAACAGCTCGCCTGGTTGCAAATATCTCCCACACCCCTGATCGCATTCGTCTCCACGTGCCCTCATCCCACAACTTGGGCATATACCTTCCACATATCGGTCGGGAAGAAACATCTTGCAGTTTTTACAGTATGCCAGAGCTGTACTCTTCTCATAGATGTATCCTCCATCTATGAGTGTTTTAACTATTTCTTTCGTTCTTTCATGGTTTGTTTGATCATCCGTGGAGCCATATCTGTCAAATATGATCTCCATCTCCCCGAATACTTTCTTGAAATGTTTGTGGTATCTTTGAACAAGTTCCTTCGGTTCTATTCCCAATTCATTTGCATTTATGACGATGGGGGTTCCATGGGCGTCAGAACCGCATATAAAAAGGGTTTTCTGCCCCAATTTCCTTAAAAAGCGGACGAAAATATCTGCAGGCACGTAGCTCCTTAGATGACCTATGTGGCAGGCCCCATTTGCGTACGGCAGACCGCAGGTGACGATCACGGGTTCATCCGATGGAAAGTTTTTAATCTTCTCGTTCATCTAATCCCATCAAAAGAAATTCCTATATTTTAATTTATTGTGGAGGGGGAGAAAAGTTCGACGGCAATAAATATATCTTGAAGCCCGAGAAAATTTAGGATAATAAGATGGAGAAGATGGATGAAAGAGGACTCGAAAGAATATTGAAGATCGCGAGGAAGATATTCGAAGGGGGAGCGGTCTGCGACAGATGCATCGGAAGACAGTTCTCTACGCTTTGCAGTGGAATGGGTAATCTTGCGCGGGGAAGGAGCATAAGAAACTTTCTTCTGCTGTGTAGGGAAGAAGATAAAGATGCTTTTAATGAGATGCATCTCGATTACGACGAGGTGTGTTGGGTCTGCGGCGGATTCTTTGATGAGATTGATGAGTGGGTAGAGAGATGCGTCGAAAGATCACAGCTTTATGAATACGACACGTTCCTGGTTGGCACACATCTCTCGGGGTTACTGTCAGAGACGGAGGAGTATTTATGGGAGAGGGTAGGGGCATCGTATGCCGAGAGCATTAAGGCAGATATTAACAGGGAGGTTGGGAAAAAACTATCTGGGTTGACGGGAAAGGAAGTTGACTTTTCAAGGCCAGATATCACCTTCATACTCGATATTCCATCTGATGAAGTTAAATTAGGGATAAGGCCCGTCTTTGTCTATGGAAGGTATAAAAAATATGAGAGGGGGATTCCCCAGACGAGATGCGGATACACGGGAAATATATATAATGAGAGCGTCGAGGAGATCATTGCAAAGCCGATGTTACACGCTTTTAAAGGAAAAGGAGAGAAATTTCACGGCGCAGGAAGGGAGGATATAGATGCAAGAATGATGGGTAATGGCAGACCATTCATAATGGAGATTATAGATCCACAGAGGAGAAGGGTGGATTTAAAAAAGATAGAGGAAGAGATAGAGATAAATAGGGGAAAGACAGTTGAGGTGGATGAGCTTAGATTCACGGATAAAAGAGAGGTGGGTTCTCTAAAATCATTGAGGGCGGATAAAACTTATAAATGTGAAGTTGAATTTGAGGAAGAGGTGAAAGAGGAAGAGATAAGAGATGCTTTAAAGCATATAAAAGGGGGGAAGATCAATCAAAGAACGCCAACGAGAGTTTTGCATCGGAGGGCGGATCTCGTAAGAGAGCGAGAGATATATGATGTAGAACTGGTGGCATACAAAAAGAAGCGTGCGGCTTTGAGAATCGATTGTGAATGCGGAACATATATAAAAGAATTGATCACTGGGGACTTTGGTAGAACAAGACCAAATTTATCGGATTTGTTGGGCGTAAAGTCCTCCGTCAAGGAGCTGGACGTGATAAGATTTGGGCGGGTATGAAAATATGTCCCAAAAATCCAAAGGATTTTTGTGGACTTAAAAATCGGAGATTTTTAAATGGCAAAATCACATGGGTTCAAAAGAAAAACGAGGAAAAAACTGAGAAAAAGCGTAAGGGAAAAAGGTTTGTCTCCAATCACGAGGGCGATCCAGGAATTCGATGAGGGGGATCGTGTCTATATAAAGATAGATCCAAGCGTGCATAAGGGTATGCCTCATCCGAGATTTCATGGTATGAATGGAAAAATCATTGAGAGAAGAGGAAGAGCGTATCTTCTAGAAGTAAAGGATGGAAATAAGAAAAAAACGCTGATAGCACGCCCTCAGCACCTAAAGAGATAGAGGCGATTTATCGTGGTCAAAGTAAAGGAAGTTCTTGACACGTGTTATCTCACCAATGTAGAAGCCCAGGAGATTTTAGGTACCATTGCAGAGGAAAATAAGGACAAAGAGCTTTTTTATGAGCAGAAAAGGGCCATAGACCACGCTCGAAAATTTAATAAATTGGGGGTAGAAAGTGCAAAAGCCCTAATAGAGGAGTTGCTTAAATTGGAAAAGATGAATAGGAGCGTGGCGGTGGTGATAGCCAACATCCTCCCCAGAGCCAGAGACGAACTCAGATCGATATACGCCAAAGAGCGATTCACCTTATCCGAGAAGGAGATGGATGAGATCTTAGATATCGTCGCAAGATACAAGGATACATCTTGACTATCTGTTTTTTACAAGAAAAGGTGGTGTTTTTTCAATGTCAAAGATTGAGAGACCGAAGGAGACATACGCTCGAGTCCTCGACTATCTGCCGTATGGTTATCCCAGCGACCACCGTCCAGTCTATCAAAAAAAGCCAATAATCCAGTCCATTGGAGAAGAATATTTTGCCCTCCTAGAACTCGTCCCAAAAAAAGATAAGATCCTTAACTCATACGACAAGGTGTATATAGGAGAGGGAGAGAGGGATGATATAGATCACATCAAAAGACGTATTTCGTACGATGATCTCACCAACAGCTCCCAGATGGAGCTAATTGGTGTCATAGAAGAAATTGTTAAAGAGAAAGAGCAAGAGTTCGTGGAATTTTTCAATAAATCTGATTCTATAACCTCTCGATTCCACCACCTCGAGATAATACCCGGAATCGGTAAAAAACTCATGTGGGATATAATAGACGAGAGGAGGAGATCCCCCTTCAAGAGTTTTGAGGATATAGAGAAGAGGATCAAGACACTCTACCACCCAGAGAAGTTGATAGCAAAACGAATTGAGGAAGAGATAAAGGACAAAAACATAAAGTACAGAACTTTTTCGAAGGGTCCAAGCGACGGAGTGTTAAAAAGGATTTGATGCTTAAGAGAGATCAGCATTTCTTAATGGATGAGCACGTTTTGAGGAGGATGGCAGACTATGCGGAGATCAGAAAGGGCGAGAAGATCTTGGAGATAGGCGCCGGAACGGGAAATTTGACGAGCTTTTTGGTAGCGAAGGGTGGAAAAGTTTACGCCATAGAGAAAGATAGAGATCTCTTTAAAATGCTTGAAGACGAATTCTCTTCATCTAACTGCGAGATAATTTGTGGTGACGCACTTAAGATGGATCTCCCAGATTTCGATAGGGTCGTCTCAAACCTCCCCTACTCTATATCATCGGGGATGACGTTCAAAATTTTAGAACATAATTTCTCGATGGGGATATTGACGTACCAACTCGAATTTGCACGGAGGCTTCTTGGTGCGGTTGGAAGCAGAGATTACGGAAGGTTGACGATAGGTGTATCTTACAGGGCAACGGTCGAGTTCTTGGAGAAGGTTTCAAAGGGTGCTTTTTATCCTGTGCCAAAGGTGGATTCCGCAATCGTTAGAATGGTTCCCGGAGAGCCGACATTCCATTTTACGGGCGAAGCGAACGAAAAATTCTTCTTTAAATTCGTCAATGCGGTATTTACGCAGAGAAGAAAAAAGCTTAAGAATGCGATGAGAAATACTACCCACCTATTTGCAGAAGGAAAGAGTATGGAAGAAATTTTTCCTCTGTTAAACGAAAAATTCAAAGACTATTTGGAACTTAGACCGTATGAACTCTCCCCAAAGACGTTATCCGAGATCTCGAATTTA
>RXIL01000038.1 GCA_004212085.1 Candidatus Methanolliviera hydrocarbonicum | reverse complement strand
AATCTTTCTTCCAAAACATCAGTTTGGAAAAAACGCTCTTTCGTGGTCGTGGCAACGCTTTTTGAATTGTGGCGTCTGCCAGACGAGAATATTCGCCACGTAGCCATCCAAAGTTTGTTTCCAGATTTTTAACCAGCAGTTTGAGATTTTCGTTCTCTTTTTCCAGGTGATTCATGTCTTGAATCAGATCTGAATCACGATGAATCACATTTGCATCACTTTTATGCCCAAGTGATGCACTTTGAATCATCTCGCTCAGATAGCCAGAACGGGACTTATCCGACTTTTCCGCCTCGNTATCAACTTGTTTTAAAACATCTTCTGGTATGGATATGACAACTCGTTTCGCCATAGATGAATCACCCATGAATNACTTTTGCATCACTTTTGCATCACTTTTGCATCAACTTTTGATCGATCTTTAACGTTTCAACATCTCTTCAAATTTTTTCACATCAAACGCAGTGATAATACAGGTTGGGTCTCGTCCTTTCCCTCTACCCCTACCTTTTCCAACCACCCGCTGAATCAGTTTATAAGTTTCCAGTTCGTTGATGTAAACTTCAACCGTGTGTCTGGCAAGCTTCCTCCATTCTGTATGATACCTCACCAATCTTTTATACTCTTCATACACGGCATCGATGGTAGGATTTTTAAAATTTTTAGATGCGTTATATATTGATATTAAAATGACTTTGTGTTGTGGTGGTAGCGTCTTTATGAAACTTAACTTATTATCTACCTCTAACGAGTCTATCGCTTTGTTTAGATGCGGGGTGTTTATTTTTTCGTCTTCTTCCTCCTCTGCATATTCAGCCGATCGGTGTAATAGCTTTATAGCGACTCTGGCGTCTCCGTTGTATTGTGCCGTGAACTGTGAGATCTCTCGTAGCAGGTTATCATCGAACGATGTTTCTGCCAGCCCGATCTTCGCCCTATCTTTAATGATGTCGAATATATCATATTCATCATAAGGCTCAAATATCATATTTGATAGATGCAGTCTTGATATTGTTCTGTGATCCTTTATGAGATCGTGCCATCCTGGGTCATTGCTGATAAAGACCAATACGCAGTTATTCCAATTACTGAATACCTCTATCAGATTCTCATTTGTTTTTCTCTTTTTTAAAAACAGATCTACTTCGTCTAAGATCAAAAGAAGCAACTTGCCGCTTATTGCATCTTCTATTTGATTAATATACCCAGATACAGAACTTCCAACCCATTTAACGCCTATTTGATTCAGTATTGATTTGCAAACTGCTGACGAAGTACTGTTCACTTCACATGAGACAAAAACGTAAAATGTGTTTTCCACTCCTTCGCTTAAAGCATCTTTCAATATTTTCATAACGAGCGTCTTCCCGCAGCCCGTTACTCCGTAGAGTGATAAATCTGAGCAATATTTCTGGAATCTTGTTGGTAAAAAGTGTTCCAATAGGTGTTCTATCTCTTGCTTTCTATGCGAAATATTGTTGGGAAGAAAGTTTGGAGAAAACACCCCGTTATTCAATATAACCTTTTTTATGCCACTTTTCTTTGTTTCAGACAGGTATTCTTTTTCCTTCCTGGTTATGCTCTCAGATATGGTGCTGGTTGATATATCGTTGCTCACTTTATCACACCCAGTTACAATATTCAAAAAAGGTATAAAAAGATTTTGTTTTTTACTGACTATTGTAAAGCGAATATTCTTTTTTTGGGTGTGTTCGCGTGTGTTGAATGTTGTAAAGATGTATCTAACTATTAGATAACGTTAGTCATTATTGTCTGTTATGTTTATTCTTAACAATTCCGTAGATTTACCTCTTGACTTCACCGTTACAACATTCAACCCACGCAAACACGCGCAGCCAAAAACGATCTCATAAATTGAAAAAGGCATCACCACCGTCATCGCCATATACCCATGTTGACATTTATGTTGACGTTTAAAGACCCAAGTTGGCATTTGAAGACCCAAGTTGGCATTTATGCTGACATTTGAAGACCCATATTGACATGTTGACATTTGTCGACCCATGCTGACATTTGAAGACCCATATTGACATGTTGACATTTGTCGACCCATGCTGACATTTGAAAATAAGGCGGACATGACATATAGGAAGGATTGGAGGGATTTGAACCCCGCGCCATCATTACGGTTTCATTCCCTTTGTAAACACATATCATTACCAAGTGGTCAAGGTGGTCAAGGTGGTCATACCTTTTTTCCATTGTATAATCTAGAGAATGTGCAGTTACCTTTTTTCCATTGTATAATCTAGAGAATGTGCAGTTACCTTTTTTCCATTGTATAATCTAGAGAATGTGCAGTAAATAGGGAGTAGGGAAAATACTATCACCACCCTCACCACCCTCACCACCTCTTTGGCATTGGTCAAGGTGGTCAAGGTGGTCATACCTTTTTTCCATTATATAATCTAGAGAATGTGCAGTAAATAGGGAGTAGGGAAAATGCTATCACCACCCTCACCACCCTCACCACCTCTTTGGCGTTGGTCAAAGCTCCTCTTCTTCTTCCTCTCCTAAATAATCTCGGAGATTGGTTTCTGTATCCGTATCCGTATCCGTATCCGTTCTGTATTTGATCCCTTTCCAAACCGTCGCCCTTCCCGAGCTAACCCGTTTATATTGGGATACCACATGTACGTATTCTGGGAGTTCTTTACCCACGACGCTTTTACTAATCACGGGAAGACTCTCCGATTTACAATAGTCCACAAAACTATTGTAAAAGTCCTCCTTACTGATCAACTCTTCTGGGTCCTCCTCGATGCGATCTTTGGTAAAGGCATAGAGGGGCGATGCCATCCTTTGGTATTCGTCTCTCACCTTTTCTGTCTCGTGGTGCTCGAAGTTCCCACGATCGAGAAGTCTCCTTAATCCTATAAGTGCCCAATTAAAGATACCTGATAGTTCCTCCGGTGTTGCAATCTTCCTCCAATGGAGAGTATCGTCCTCATCTCCCTCGAATTTGTTAGGGAAGTTGATAAGTATCCACCGTCGAAAGAATGCGTCCGAATCATCTGATGACTTCGGGATCTCATTCGTGGAGAAGATCAGCTTGGCATAGTTTCTGAAGGTTATAAATTTTGCCTTATACTTCACCTCAGCCGTTATTGGATCACCACCGGTAAGCATCTTAAAGATACCCGTTTCTCTGAGTGCCTTAGAGGGCAGATCGGGATGTATATCAGCGAGCTTTCCGAAGAGTTGGGCGGGCGTAAACCTTCTTGATAGATCTTGAAGGGGGATACTGACCGCGTTATCTCTTCCAAGAAACTCTTTAAGGACATTAAGGAGGGTGGATTTTCCATTAGAGCCATCTCCGACACACATAACCGCCTTCTGGAAACGGTAATCTTTGAGGAGACAAGAACCGAAGATCTCTTGCACTGCCAAAATATCGCTGGGTGTGAGGATCTCCTCCAAGAACTCCTTAAACTTGGGACAATCCGCACACTCCGCATATCGGATAGGAAGTTTTGTGATGCTTATGATCTCGGGATCGAATCCCCCTAACTCCGTTGTATCTCCATTCCCATCAACTTGGGAAAGGTCAAATATTCCGTTCTCCATGTGGAGCAAGGACGTGTGCTTGTTGAATGCCGATTGTTCTGTGAGCGTACTATCTCGAATGTGCCCGATCACCTCATTTTTAACGTGTTCGCCGGACGATCGGCCAAGACGTCTGGTAACTTCCTCTCGAATCAGCTCGTCGCCGCCCTCATTGTATATGCCAGTGCCAGCATCATAGCAAAATATCTCAAGATCGCCTCTTCTTGTTTTGAACGTGGAATCTGACATAATATCATCGGCAATCAGCTTAGTGACCACCTTCCTATTTTCCATGAATATGCTCGGATCGCCGCCTCCTTTCCTTTCCGATTCTGCCTCTTCTTCCGTCCGTTGATCCATTCCAGCGGACCACCCACTTCTGATCGTTGGTTCGATCTCTTGTGGGATGAGACCGATCTTCCGTGCCACTGGTGCCAATTCAGCAAGAACAATCTCATATTCCTCACCTTTGAGGGCTAAATTAAAAGAAGAGCCGTTCAACTGGTTATTTCGATCGCCTTCCGGAGTGCTCAAAAGGATCGACTTCTCCAATTCTATGGGTGGTAGGTCATTTGCCGTTACTGGGTTTGCGGCGTTGGTGGGTGTCTCGTTCTTTTTCTTTCCTTTTTCTAAACTCGGGATCGCAATCGTGCCTACGCTTGCCTTTTTAGCTTTTTTAGCTGGTTTGGACGAAAAAACGATACCAAGTTTATCAAGTGAGGAAATCAACCGCTCCAGTGGGATCGTGCGTGGTGCGATCTCTCCTCCGTCCAAGAACCTATATTCGGTTCTTTTTCCGTCTACCCTTTTCCAGCTGGGTGGGATCACTTCGTATGTTCGCCTTAACTTAATTTCGCCAATAGGAGCATAATGTAACGTCTTTTTCCCTTGTTCATCTTCAACCTCAACCAATTGGCGGCTATCAAATAACTCTAATTTGCCCTTATCCGCGTGCCCCCCCTTTTTGGATAGTGCCCTTTTGGAATCCTCACATTTGAACCATATTGCGTGTCTTTCTGCGTTTGTCCGAGTCTCCCATTTCGTACTTTTTGGGAGTTCCAACCCATTTAATGCAGACGGATCGTCTACGTCGAGGATTATATAACCAAATGAGGCTACGAGTCCGATATTCCTTGCGCCTCTGTACCCATTTATTTCTTGGAAGGAATATTGATTCTCCTTTTTTTGCCACTCGGGTCTGTCTGGTGGCTTTTTCTGTCCCGCCGGGAGAAGAACAAAACCCACGCCGCGTTGATTGAATACCGTTGAGATTTTTTTTCCTGTGTCAACCCCCAAACCAGAAAGGGCCTCGCCACCTTCTTTCGTCTCTCCTACTTCTTCTTCTTCTTTCTTTTCTATATCCATTTTTTCACCTCTTTGATTTAAAATTCAACAGAGGCGAAAGCGAGAATTCCAGACCCTTTGGTCCAAACCAAAAGCCAAAAGGTTATATGTAACCAGCACAGAGAAAATATCTGTGATGATTGCTTTGCACGGCACTCTCACCTCTGTTAGTGGCGTTCCATCAGAACGCCGCTTTTCCATTTCTTTCACGCCTTTACTCCTCCCGCCCGCTTTTTAGCGGTATGTGTCCCTCGCTTGGGAACAACCTTCTTCGCAGTTTGTGCAAAAATACCTTGATCAATATGCCGTTCGATATTTTCACTTTCTACCTTCTGCATATTATGCTCCCTAATCAACCAGTTGTCCTTACTCTCTATTATTTTTATAACTTCCGTTCCATACGGAACGCATATTATGCTCCCTAATCAACCAGTTGTCCTTACTCCTCATGGTGCAAGCCCACATCCTTTAGGGATAGATGATTGACCTGCTCTATGAATTCTTCCAGCCTTCTCTGCTCTTTGACCTCGGTTTCTTGCACTTGTGCAAGAATGCCTTGATCAATATGCCGTTCGATACAGTCCTTGACCACACTCCTCAAGACATCCGGCGGCAGTGAGTCAAGCTCCACAACATTATCGCCATATTCTGAAACAAACCTTTTATAGTTCGGGTCTTTCTGTTTGCCGGGGTCTGAAGGCAGGCTATACTCGTCTATTTGTAAAGGAGTTAAGGCAATCCGTTCAAAGTTTATGGATTCGCCTGCCTCACCGTATTCCTCGATTCTCTCCATTAAGGAATGGTAAATAGAAAGCCCAGAAGGATCAAAGTCGCCCGCGTAATAAAGATAACAGTCCTTCTCTTCGTCTATCTTTTCTTCAAATCGCTCATAGCTTTCATATATGGCGGTTCGGCTTACTTGCCCTCGGACCACCATTAAGGGCGCATCGTACTGATGAGTAATCTCAGAGATCACGCTTCGCAGTGCGTCCTTTTCTGTCCATATTTCTATATAAGCGTCCTGATTCTGCCATTTGTCTTTGCGGTAGGATCTCTTCATGCTGGCCATGAAATCAGAAAGATCAAGCCACGAGCTTGGCTTATCCATCTCTCTTAGTCTGTCGGCAAAGGCCTCTTCCGGCAACATACCTTCATCCCTACCGATAACGCACAACCGAGACAGCCTTTTATACTGGTTCTCCTGGTTAGGTATTATCTGTTTCGCCACGAGCTGATAATAAATCTGCCTCAAGGTAAGGGCAAAATCATAGCTCCGGAGAATTTGTTGCACTTGTTCTAAAAGTTCTAAAGACTTCTTTTGCATCATCCTCTTTTCACCTCTGTTTTTATCTTTCACACTTTTTTACTTCTTGCCCGCCCTTTAGTGGCGTGCGTCTGCCGTTCGGCGAGATTGGAGACAACCTCCTTACCATCGGCCGGTTGACTCTCAACCTCTGCAATCTCAAGGTTGCCTCGCTCGTTGAAACCCAAAACCAACTCAGTGCCTTTTTCCCAATGTTTCAACTTGATATATTCTTTAGGTATGTAGACAAAACTTCTCTCCTTGATTTGCTGTAATTTCACCACAGGATTTCACCCCATCTTTTTATATATCCAAGGGCTATATAAACTTTTCGATAACGGCAAACGTCGCTTTTTTTTCTCTTTGCGATTCTTTTTGGCCTTCTTTTCGTATTAATGTTTATTAAGACGAATTAAACTCTTGCATAGCAAGAGAAAAATGTTTTTGCAAAAATTGTTAATCCAAAAATTTTTTAAAAATTGAGATCCTAAGGATCTCACTCAAAAATAAAATTAAAGATTTTTGAGATAAATCTGATCATCAAGAAGGAAGTCAGAACCCGAGACCAGACGCCGACCAAAACCACCAAAACCAAGACAGGCAGGTGTAATCATACCAACCTTCCTGAAAGTGTGCGATTGCGACGCCTTATTTCGCACGTCTAACACCCCATCTTGGATAAAAGAGAAGAGGCAGGTGTAACCCCATCCATCCCACTACAAATTTACCAAAAATATTCCTAAATCACATTTGCGATAAATTTTAGAAATGCGCCTAAATCACATCTTCGGAAATATGCCTAAATCACATTTTTACCCTATTCGGTAAAAATGCCATCGAATTTTTGTAGGAAAAATAGTGACGTTCTGAGAAGGAGAAGACACCCAAGAGACTTGAATATATGGGCGCTCGCAAGGCTGGGATGGATGATGGAAAAGGCGGGTGGTCTATTCGGGCTGGGACGGTCAACAGTGAATGAAATTGTCGGAAAATTGCAAATGCAAAAAAGTGACATTTGTGGTCAGTCAGTTCTATGATAAAAAGAATTTCTACTAATGTGGATAATCACATAAGTAGAATTATTCAAAATATGGATAGCAATATTTTGAATATTTGCCAGCAGTTATATGATAAAAAAAATCTGTCTTTCTTTCGGAAAGAACAGAGATGAGGTTGTTGAAGCGGGCATCTCCCAGCTGAGATGTGACCCTGTGACCCTGCGACCCTGCGACTCCTCGAGGCAGGTGTAATCATACCAACCTTCCTGAAAGTGTGCGATTGCGACGCCTTATTTCGCACGTTTCACAGCAAAGCTTGGGTAAAAAGGGAATGGCAGGTGTAATCCATCCATCCCGCTACAAATTTACTACAATCGTGCCTAAAGCACATTTGTAGCAAATATCAAAAATTTGCACGAGCACATTTCCGATAATTGTCAGCAGTTCTGTCCTGCAAAATCAGCCGCCTTTGATAATACTGCCTTCTCGAGCATAGCTCCGAGAGGGGCCTACTCTTTCCTCGAAACCAAATTCTTTTGCAATCTCCTTGTATCTGTTCCTTATCGTCACCTCGGTAACGCCAACAACCTCGGCCACTTCTCTTTGGGCTCGTTTCTCTCCACATAATATAGAAGCTATGTAAATTGCAGAAGCGGCGACTCCCATTGGTCCCTTTCCATTCATCAGCTCTTTTTCATTGACATGCCGTATCATTTCCATCGCCTTCGTCACCACAGCTCCGCTTAAATTTAGCGCAGAACAGAATCTCGAGACGTAAACCATTGGAGAAATTGGCATAAAATTTAAAGAGAGCTCTCTGGCGATGAGCCGGTAAGTTCTTCCTATCTCTTTTCTACTCACCCTTGCCACGGCGGCTATCTCGTTTAAAGTTCTTGGCACGCCACACTCCCTGCAGCCGGCATATAGCGCCGCGGTTGCCACTCCCTCGATGTTTCTCCCTCTTATCAAATTCTTTTCAAGTGCCCGTCGGTAGATTAACGCTGATGCCTCCCGTACGTCTCTCGGAAGACTGAGCGCCGATGCCATTCTATCCAGCTCGGAGAGGGCAAACGACAAATTTCTTTCCGTGGAATTATTTACCCGGATTCTTTTCTGCCATTTTCTAAGCCGACGCATCTGAGCTTTGTCTTCTGAAAATGTCGCATTTTCATAGGAATCCTTATCTGCCCAATCTATCATAGTAGAAAGACCCTTATCATGAACTCTATACGTCGCCGGAGGTCCCGTTCTGCTCCGCTCCATACGTTGATCATGATCAAACGCCCTCCACTCTGGGCCCGGATCAATTATATTATCATCTAATACGAAACCACAATCTTCACAGACTAACTCCGCCCTTTTATAATCCTGGATAAGATTCCTGCCACCACATTGAGGGCATTCAGCAACGATCTCATCTAAGACCTCTTCCTTCTCTTTCTCTCTTGTTTGTTTGATCCGTTCTTTAGCCTTAGCTACCTCTACCGGTACCTCTCTTACTTTCACTTTCTCTGTTTCTTTCAATTTACCCTCTCTAACAACATTAGGCTTAAATCCGGCATAGCCCGAAAATCTTTTGGAAAAAAAGTTCTAGTCAGGAGAACAGAAGAGGGAGTTCACTTCACGCTTTTTTGCTTTTTAAGGCGATACTTGGCACCGCAGACCGGACACTTGAAACTTTCAGATTTTACATTATACAAAACGTTCGTCCCGCACTTTTTACAAATGAAGTCTACCCGAAATTTTTCACCGCAGCTAAAACACTCAACAACCTTCACTCCTAAAGGATATTCAATTGCGGTTTGACATTCTGGGCATACGGATATGCTTTTTCCCTTTTTTTCTGTCTCTTCTACGGTTTCCACCTCTGGCTCCGGGAGAGATTGCACAGGCTGTAACTTCGCATTTATGGAATCCGCTAATTGTTCTTGTTCCTCTGGCGTAAAAGCTTGTGACAACAATTGGCCGAGTTGAGCTTGCTGGCCCGGCGTCGTTTTTCCTCGCACGATATTAATTACCCCAGGGAGTGCAGGCCCAAAAATTCCAACGATGTCTTTAACCAACTTATTTGTATTTTCTCTTTCTCTCTCCGTCTCCATTATATCCGTCTTTTTTAGATCTCTCTCGTGTGCCATTTTTTGTGTTTCGAGCCATACGCTCGCAGGAACACCTGAGGGCAATCCTAATGCCTTAGCTTCAGAAGTGCTTTTTAATATGCTAACTGCCTCTTTGAACGCTGTACTTGCTATGCCAGAACTGTCTCCGCCAGCAGGTTTTATGTTTTTGAGAACCGTGTCTAATAGAGAAACAAAATCTTGGTTCCCACCAGGGTTTGGCGAAGGTGGAGGGTGCGACACCATCATTTGAGTCTTGCGAATCTCCTCAAACAATTTTCTTATTTCTTCTTCCCGCCTTCTTTCCACCTCTTCACTTTTTGCCTCCTTTTCCCTATCTTGCAGTGCTTTCGCAATTAGCTTCTCAACTTCTCCGCCGCTCAAATACCCTTGCGGATCCGGTGGAATATCTGTACCCATCTTCGTTGAGAATGGAGGGATAGGTCTTGGAGATGCCGTAAAACCACCGTACATTCGTTCAAGCTTCATTATCGATTCAACTATTCGCTGAAGGTAGAAATCTTTTACCGTTTGTCCTTTTCCAATGTTTGCGTAGCCTTTGATCATCTGGTACAACATCTGCGGGTTGCTTCTAACATCGGGATACTCATCAAAATCTTCCAAAACAAACTTTAGCGCGTTTTTCGGCATGCCAGCCATGCTTAATCTTCTCTCGAGAGTATTTCTTTTCAGTTCGTCCAAAGCCTCCCTCCCTCGCTGTCGAATGTCTGCGGTAATCTCGTCATCATTCATCTCATCACTCATCTTCAGTGTTTGATCCCCAGGCGCAATGTCTTTTTCTTCCGGAGGGTCCCCCGGCGTTAGGGATTTTTGCATCTTTCGTTTTCTTTTTCCATCTCTATATTCTTCTTCCATTTTTTTATCCACCTCCTTTTCAACGCCCTCTTTGGACAATATCCCAAGAGCGTTTCTCTTTTTTTCCACTACTTCTAATAGTTCAGGATCACTCATTATCCTTTCATCACGAATCACAATTGTGTGAGGACCTTTTTTCTTGTGCCCTTTATTATTATAACAGGTGATGTAAGCCCGACCTCCTTTATCAATTCCAATATCATCTTCTAAAACCTCAAATGTTGAACCGCACGCCGAGCACGTGGCCACCCACCCATAGTTACTCTCCTCATTTATCGGTTCGTTTATCGGTTCGTTTATCGGTTCATTTATCGGTTCGCCTTTTTCATTTATCGGTTCGTTTATCGGTTCGCCTTTTTCATTTATCGGTTCGTTTATCGGTTCGCCTTTTTCATTTATCGGTTCGCCTTTTTCATTTATCGGTTCGTTTATCGGTTCGCCTTTTTCCTCTTCATTCACCCTCTCTATTTTCTGAACTTTTTCTTTAAGTTCGGCTAAGGATAGTTTTCTATTAATTGCCTCCTCAAGATCTTCTTCAGGAAGATTCTTTTTCAACCAAACAGTGTGCCCGTTGGGACATCTAACATAGGCTCGTCCATTTTTGCTTAATAGCAAGTCTTCTTCGCCAAAAGAAAATTCAGAATCTTCTGAGGTTATTTTATTACACATGCTGCAAGATCTACTCCACATCCTCTACGCCCTCTCCTCTATCTTCGCCGGTTTCCCGTAACCGACGTATCTCTGCTAATTTCTCTTCTTTCTTCTTCTCCGTATTGGCAAAGATCCAATAGTCTTTCCAAATCCTTTTCGCCGCCGCCATACTACAGATTTCGTCTTTAACCAGGTCGTTCGGTGTTTTTCCGTTATCAAAGTATCTTAACGCCGTTGCCTCTACACTTATTGGAAGATCAGGTGTTTTTTGGGTAACGGCTTGATTTTGGGAAAAACCCGAGGTCGAAGGATACGTGTTCTGATATTCTCTCCATCCGCTAAACCAACCAACGAGTGTTCCACCCACATCTGCGGCCAACGCGCCAAGCTCTCGGACTCCACCTTCACCTCGTGCCAATCTACTTGCGTTTTTCACTGACGTTGCCAGATTAACTCCACTTACTACGCCCATGTTTCGTGCCATGCTTTCGTTTTCGGAAATAGCTTTGATGATCGCTTGTACACTACCACCGGTATTTTGCAAAAAGAATGACTCGTTTTGGCTTGCAAGATTAGCGCTATCTGTTGTACCTTGAACTCCTCCTTTTTCCTCCTTTTTTTCGTCTACTGTATTTTCTTTGGCGTATTTCGCCACCGTTCCTACATTAGTATTTGTTGCATCGGCAATCTCTTGTAGAGTATAACCATTCTTTCGCATTTCTTTAATCATGATAATAACGTCGTCAGATTTTTTCCATTTTCTTTTTGTTGTTTTTCCCATGCGATATCTCTTCTAAACTTTTATAGTTGTTAAATGTTCTATGAAGATAAGGTATTTAAACTTTTCCCTTCGGGAAGATAAAGCAACAAGCCAAACATTAGTGAATTAAGTGTTGATTATGACCAACCAGAGGAATGGAAAAATTAGTTTGAGTTTTACAATTCCTATCTTTTGTAAAATCTTTATCTAAAAGAAGGTTTCTCCTCCTTCCATTGCAAAGGTTTTTAACCTCCTTTTTTACAACTAAGCCTATATGAAAAGTAAAACCGTTAAACGTCTTCCAAAATACCTCAAGGATGAAGAGGTAAAGAACCTCTTGGATAGATGCAAAGGACGCCGAGATCGGATCATTATCGAACTAATTTTGCTGACAGGGCTGAGGGTATCGGAAGTTTTGGGAATCACACCAGACGGCATAGATTTTAGAAACCGAACGATTCGGATACATGGGAAGGGCTCTCGTGATAGAATAGTGTATCCACCGCGTGAACTTCTCTACGATCTCCGCGATTATATCGCCGACGAGAGCATCGAGCAAGAAAACCATGTTTTCATATTGACGAGACAGCGAGTTTTTCAAATAATCAAAGATCTATCTGGCAGATCCCCGCACAAGTTGCGCCACACCTTTGCCGTGAATTACCTTGAATCTGGTGGAGATCTCCGAACTTTACAGAAGATCTTGGGTCATTCGTCTTTGAAAACGACATCGATATATCTGGATCTCCTCGATTCGACCGTTCAAGATGCGAGCGAGAAATATTCGAGGTTCTTCTATCAAAAGTTTAGATAAAATAAAAAGTAAATTCTAAAAACCTTTCAGTTCGTCCTCATCCCATTAAAACCTGAGCATGCACCATTAAAACACTGTAAAACGTTGGTATCTCTTTTTAATCTTTCTTCCAAAACATCAGTTTGGAAAAAACGCTCTTTCGTGGTCGTGGCAACGCTTTTTGAATTGTGGCGTCTGCCAGACGAGAATATTCGCCACGTAGCCATCCAAAGTTTGTTTCCAGATTTTTAACCAGTAGTTTGAGATTTTCGTTCTCTTTTTCCAGGTGATTCATGTCTTGAATCAGATCTGAATCACGATGAATCACATTTGCATCACTTTTATGCCCAAGTGATGC
>RXIL01000036.1 GCA_004212085.1 Candidatus Methanolliviera hydrocarbonicum | reverse complement strand
AAATAGTCCAAGAATGATCGTTGATGTGGAGATGATGAAACTTCCCCTGATCGCCGCGTACTCTCCGAGCGGTATCTTCAGATCGGGGCTTATCATGAAGATTAAGAAGGAGAAGGCGAGTAAAAAAATCGAAGAAAAGATCAACCTTGTATCTCTCTTTTTAACGCCAACGAAGATAAAGATGAAGACAGAAATCAAGACGAGAAGGAGAGGTATGTGAGAGATATTTGCATAGCCCATCAGCGAGGAAAAACCAAAGATCGCAACGATCGCTCCGAAGGCGTATAAAATTTTGTCGATCATGATCATTCTCTCCCAACCTTCTTCTGAATCCTTACGCGTATGATATCCGCGATCACGTTCAATACGGTCACGATGATCAAAAGAAGAACACCGATCCCAAAGAGTGAGTGATACTGGAGAGAACCACGCGCCGCCTCCCCCATCTCACTTGCGATCCTCGCCGTCATCGTATCTCCACTCTGAAAAAAATTGAAGAACGGAGAAGGAACTCTCGCCACGCATCCGACGATGAGCATGATCGCCATCGTCTCTCCGAGCACCCTTCCAACCGCGAGAAGGATAGATGCCATAATCCCGGATATGGCAGATGGAAGCACGACCCTTCTGATCGTCTGCCATCTCGTTGCGCCGAGCGCCATACTTCCTTCTCTAAGATCTTTTGGAACGGCCGTTATGGCATCGTCTGATATCGTGATTATCGTCGGAAGTGCCATAACGCCGAGTAAGATCGATCCTGCGAGGAACGAATGGCCATCTATCATATCGAAGGTGTTTCTAAGAGAGGTTAAGAGGAGAACGACACCGATGAATCCATAGACAATTGAAGGGATGCTGTTTAACAATTCGACCGTCGGTTTCAGGATATTTCCAATACGGGGTGGTGCAAGCTCGGAGAGGAATATTGCGCTTGGAATGCCGAAGACTATCGCAAATCCAACCGCACCGATTGTCACGAGTGAAGAGCCAATTATTAAGGGAGCTATTCCATACGTGCCAGTCTCCATTCGCCATTTCGTTCCAAATATAAAATTGAAGACGCCGTTCTCCAGAAATGCAAAAGCTCCCTCTTTCATCAAGAAGATGAATATAAATAGAACAACGATGATCGAAGAGATCGCCGCTATAAACAATAGATCTTCGATCAGTTTCTCCTTTATATTCTTGAACTTCGCTCTCATCTGGCCGGTACGAATCCTTCCTCTCCGACGATATTTTGACCCTCTTCACTCAATATGAAGTCGATAAATTTCCCCTCCTTTAAAGAAGTCTTCTCCCACGTGTAGAGATAGAGCGATCTTGCGATCGGATATGTCCCGTCTTTGACGGTCTCTTTCGTTGGAGAGACGCCGTCTACCGAGATTGCCTTCACCTCTTTACCGCCCAGATAACTTCACGAGGGGGGGCTGACCGATCTAGAACCGAACACGACCTATCACTACGGGTGCGGTTCAGAAAAAGACGGCTGGAGCTTGGATCATACGTTTAAGACGGCATCCGTGGGTGAGGGGAACGTATCATTCATGGTCATGGGGGATTCAAGAAACAATCCTACACCATGGAAGAAAGTAGCAGATGCGGCCGCTTCGGAGGACTTTGATTTCACGCTCTTCTCGGGCGATATGGTCGGCGATGGTCCCATGCTTCAAGAATGGAAAGCATTCTTCGATTCCGCCCCTAAACTTCTGTCAAAGGCCCCATTTATGACGGTACTCGGCAATCACGAGTTTTGCTCTCCGCTATACTTTACCCTGTTTGCCATGCCAGGAAATGAGGCGTGGATCTGGTCTTCTGTGGGCATCGGGAAAAGGAAGGATTAATGAATAGAGAAAAAGAGGTGAAATAAGATGGGATTAAAGGCAAAGAGAGATAAGAAAATTTTATGTCTTGCCCTCTTCTCCATCTTTATCTTCATATCTGGTGTGATACCGCCTGCAATATCTGATCATCAGACTATCAACGGTATCGTCTTTGAAGATTTGAACCAGGATGGAGAAAAGGATGCGGACGAGGTGGGCATATTGGGTATAGAGGTCTCCAATGGAGGGGACGTAACGACGACGAATGAATCCGGAGAGTATGAACTGCCAAATGAAGGAAAGTTTGTATTCATCTGCACACCGAGCGGATATACGCCGACCACTCCTTGGTATTCAAAAGCAGATGGAGAGCGTGACTTTGGGATTTACTATGACCCGGCGAAGGATACAGACAATTTCACATTTGTCCATATGACGGATGTGCATATCTGCAAAAAAGATGAATGTTTGGAGGCTTTAGGCAGTTCAGCAAGGGTTGATCCGGAAGAATATTTTGGTATAGTCATAGAGGATATAAATTCAACAGATCCAGCCTTTGTGATCGATACGGGAGACATGATCGCTGAGGGGAACACGGCAACCGCCCAAAAGGCGAGAGAATGGTTCGATATGTATGATGAGACCGTATCGGATCTAACTACCCCGCTCTATCATACTTTTGGAAATCACGAACTCGTAGGCACGGATAACGAGAAGATGAGCCCAGCGGATGAAGGATACGGCAAGGAGATCTATGAAGAAAGGTACGGACCCACCTACTACTCCTTCGATTATGGTATGTATCACTTCGTGATACTCGATGCACCCCACGAGACACCTTCAGCAACTGTGAATATGCCAGAAGAACAGATAAATTGGTTGAGGAGAGATTTAAGCCTCAATGAAGATAGAAAAATTTTAGTCTTCTACCACGAGCCGCTCTCGGAATGGGGTAGAAGTTCCAGCGAGGTATTAGATCTATTGAGAGAATATGACGTAGACGGGCTATTTTGCGGGCACACGCATCACGATGTGTTGACAAATTTAGGAGGAATTCCGGAACAACAGACTGGTGCGGTCTGTGGAAATTGGTGGTCCAACAAAGAGACGCCTTACGGCTCCCCAGGGGGTTACAGGATAATCGTTGTGACCGAAGGAGGCATATCCACATCTTATCGGGGAGTTGCGAGCTGAGGAGATAATTGGTAGTGTAAAAAGGGAGGATGTAGGTTCGATGACTATACCGGCAACGGCGGATCATGCCTATACCCTGGATATGCTACCACAGAACTCTGCTCACGCCGAGATGTCTGATATTAGAAATAGTGAGGGGCAAAGTAAAATGAAACTTCGCTTCAAAGATCATTTCTGCCGTCTTAGTAGAGATTAGATTTTGTTGAATTTTCGTCGGCGCTCCAGGGGCCGAAGCAAAAATGGGAAATTTAAATGGTTAGGCAAAATAGGTTAAAATTTTTCATCTATTACCATATTTCTCTCGCCCGTTGGAGAGATCCTATAAATCCTCATCCCCTCATCAAGCTCGATGAGGTTGTAAGATCGTCCGATCCTCCCCTTCGTTCTATTCGTGCAGGCGGTTCCAGCATTTAAGATGATCATATTGTTCAGTCTCCAGACCCAGGGCACGTGTCTATGACCGCAGAGTACGAGATCCACCTTTAACCTATCCAACAACTCCAAAACGTCTCCTGCATCCACGGGAACGTTCCTCTCCCTTCCGCACAGTGGAACGGGAAGAAGGTGATGGTGGAGCGCGAATATTTTGAAATTCTCTCCGTTAAATGACTCCTCAATATACTCATATTTCTCCCTCCCTATGTGTCCGTCATCGATGTCCGGCTCAGAAGAATCGACACCAACGACGGTTATATTCTTATAATTGAGCGTTTTTAATCGCTCCCCGAAGAACTCCTCGAAGAGGAGATAACCCGAATTGCGCGCGTCGTGATTTCCTGGAACGATCACCTTTCGCTCGCATTCTATCTCATCGACGTATCTCTTCGCCTCCTCATACTCAAAGATATAACCAAAATCTGTCAGATCTCCCGTAATAACGACTAAATCAGGTGATATCTCGTTTATATCATTAATCACATCTTCCAGAACGTTAGGAAGAAAATGTGGCGATGCGACGTGGATATCGGATAGATGTATTATCTTCATTATATTGATACGAATCCCCCCTCTTCAATGATCCTTTGACCCTTCTCACTCAAAATAAAATCGATGAACTCTCTTTCTAATCCCTTTGGCTCCCCTTTCGTTACCATATACAACGTCCTGACGATCGGATAACTGCCGTTTGAGATGCTCTCGATGCTCGGTTTTATCCCGTTCAATGTCAACACCTNCACCTTTCTAGGATCGACGTGACCGAGAGATACGTAACCGATAGCGCCTTCATTTGCGAATATGGTATCCATCACCGCATCATTTGAAGATCTCTCGATGATCTCCCCTGTTAATTTTTTTCCACCCATTATCTTCCCTTTGAAGACATCTCTTGTTCCCGAATCCTTAATTCTCCCAATCACGGTGATCTTTTTATCCTCTCCTCCCAATTCTTTCCAATTTTTGGTCCTTCCCGCGTATATATCCTTTACCTCTTCTTTTGTCAATCCATCGATCGGGTTTCCCAGATACGTCATCAGAACGATGCCGCCCCTCGCGATTGGGGTTAATACCAAAGGAGGATAGCGAAAACGACAGTATTCTACTCTCTCTTGATCTGTGAGTTCCCTCGATACGCATCCTATGTCTATCTTGCCACTCAACACTGCTTTTATTCCATATCCTGAACTTCCTCCCATTGCATAGATTTTGAGACCTGGATGTTCCGTCATATATTCGTCTGCCACCCTCTCCATGATCGGATAGATCGTCGTTGAACCTGCTATCGTTATCTCATCGCTTCTGCCGAGATAATTGACTACGAGTACGATCGAGACTATTATCAGAACCAAAATTGCAATCGATAATAACAACATCTTTGGCTTCTTATCCAAATATGCGCCTCCCGGGCCACCGCCTTTGCGGTTGGTTATCCATTTTTCATATAATATAATCTTTTCCAAATAGATTATATTGATAGCGATACGTATATATAGCGGTAATGATCTAAGAGTAAATAAAGAAGCGTGATCTAAATGGCAAAAGAAGTTAAGCGAAGGGTTCAGGTAACGGGTGGATCAACACATATCATATCTCTCCCCATTGAGTGGGTTAAGAAGATGGGTATATCAAGGGGAGATGAAGTAAGACTGGTTTTTAGAGCAGACGATACGGTCCTGATCGGGGGAAAGGAAGGGAAGGAGATCTCTAAAGCCGTCATAGGCGTCTCTCCTGAAGAAACCATCGAGGAAGTTTACAGATCTTTGATAGCGCATTATCTCGCGGGGAATGACCTGATAGAATTATCCTTCAAAGAGGAGATTACGAAAGATAATAAAAAATGGATGAAAAATGCAGTCAGGAAGAGGCTAATGGGACTTGAAGTGGTCGGAGAATCTGGCACAGAGATGGTATTTAGAAGTTTTATAAATTATGAGGACTTTCCACTAAGTGAAGTCCTAAAGAGCATATGTGATATTGTAGAATCTATGCAGGGAGACGCCATTGCAGCGTTGAGGGATGGCAATATGCTTCTCGCGGAGGATGTCATTCAGCGGGACAATGAGGTCGATCGATTTTATTTATTAGCTGTCAGACAGCTAAAAGCGGCAATAGATTCTCCAGATATCGGAAAAAGGATAGGCATTACACAGCCAAAGGCTGCATTAGGATATAGGATTGTCGTAAAGAGTATGGAGCGTATTGGAGATCATATGAAAAAGGTGGCAGGGAACGTACTTCAAATAGGACACAAAATGGATGTGCCTCAAATATTCGATATGTACGAAGCCATAAAAGACATATATTCTTCCTCTTTAGAGATACTTTCAGAAAGAGATGCAAAAGGCGCAAACCAAAAGATAAATGATGCCGAAATGGTGGTTAAGAAGAGTGTGAAGGTCAAAGAGGGTCTCTTGAAAGGGGAATTTGCCTCAGGTGAGATGATCTGTCTGCTCTCGATCGTCGATAGTTTGGTTAGGGTAATCGAATACATAGAAGATATAGTGGAGATATGTATCAACATGGGGGCAAATGGAGTGTAAAGCTACAATACGGTTACATCCCCCTCTCGTTATACCTAATCTCCAATTTTGCCAAAGCCGTTCTGTGACTTATCTTTCCTTTACCATCCTCCTTGACTTTTGTAGTATTTTCTTTTATTTTGGCCCATGCAGGGACTTTTAACATGCTTACGAATTTTATCGTGTTTTTAGCTCTCTTTATCTTCTTCCACGCTGTTCTTTCTATCGAAGAGATATTTTGTTTACTATTCTCATCTTTATCGCCTAAATTTATCTTTTAAAATACATGATGTGAGAGAACTGTAAGATCAGACATCATATGTAGGTAAGGTAGAGCCGGCAAAGGGCATCACAGTAATGGTGGCTCCTTCCCCCTCTATCTGGATCGCTTTTTCAATCGCTTCCTTTGCATCCCTAGCGCCAATTATGGGAGTTCTCGCAGTTTTCTCGATCGAAATAGAAGAGATCAAAACGACTTTTATTCCCATTTTTGCAACTGCACGGAAACCGTATGGAGCATATGAACCACCATCTTTTCCTTTCTGGATGACCTCTTCCCACGATTTTGAGTTCAATAATCTATCCAATTCTTCAGATCCCACGCCTTCTGGGCACTCTGCAAATAATACGATTGTCCCACCATTTTTAATGGCAAAAGTTGAGTTATCCATAGCTTTGGTTGCTTGATAAAGATTAATATCTTTTGGAAAACCCCCAGCACTGGCGACTACAATATCTGCTTTTTCACGGATTGGGACTTTATATATTCTATCACAAGTCTCCACGCCTCTTCTATGCGCTCTTAGGGGATCTCCAGCAACTGTGGTTACAATCTTTTTCTTGTCATCTAGAACTACGTTGACGATATAGTCGAGCCCTGCCAATTTGGCGGCCTCTTCCATATCCTCTCTGATCGGATTTCCTTCAAGAATACCACTTCTTGTTCGATCGAAGTATTCGTAGATCATGTAATGATTTTTCACAATAGTTTCCACTCCAGAGACTCCGGGCAGTATGCTCTTTGCCCCACCACTATAACCAGCAAAGACGTGTATATCTATATTGGCTATGCCTATCTTGATATCACAATCAAGTACATCGCTATTTATATAAACTGGTGTATGATGGCTGGTATCACCAATGTATTTTTGTTTTTGTTTTGCATCATGATCTATACATTTAATTTTCTCTACAATTTTTTTGCCAAGGAGCATTATCTTCTCATCTCGTGTATTCCTTCGATGCAATCCATTAGTAAACACTATTTTTACACGTTCATCTTTTACCCCTATTGAGTTTAATTCCCGTAGAAGAATTGGTATTATATTATAACTCGGGCAGGGTCTGGTAATATCGCTTGGAAGCAAAGCTATGCTGCTCTGGGGTGTTACTATCTCTTCCAAGCTCGCACTAATTGGATTCATTATCGCCCTTTTTATTTCTTCTTCCTTGTCTCTCTTACCATGCGAGGGGTTTGGCATGATCACATTAAGGATCTTTTGCTCNGGGATCTCAACGCCGATTTGTGTTTTTCCATAATTAAGATAAAAAGTAGTCATAGCCTCTCCAGATCTACGACCTTCCCGGGGTTTAGAATATTATTTGGATCAAATACGGATTTGATCTTACACATCAGATCGATCTCTTTTTTACTCAATGTTCGATACATATCTTCTCTTTTCGTTAGACCTATCCCATGCTCCGCCGTGATGTATCCCCCCATTTCAGATGCGAGCTGGAATATCTTTTGCTTTAATTTTAATATTATTTATATGGTATCAAACAGAGAACCTTTAATACACGTTTAGCAGTGTTTCTGAATTGATGCCATTCCATTGGTGGCACGAAGAATATATCTCCTTCCTTAAACTTAAAATCGCCTTCTTTACCCCTAGCGGTACCTTCTCCCTCTAAAATAAAAACCTCATGCTCCCAATCGTGCTGGTGCCATGGTGTATAGCCGTCGGGTTCGATCTCGAATAACCGCATCGCAAAGTTTTTGGCTCCGTCTTTCTCAGTGATAAGCCATCTTATTTTTGCGGCTCTAGCACCCTCTTCCTTCACTACTTCTGCTTTTACATCTTTATAGTTTATGTGCTTCATTTTTACCTTCAAAATATCAGTGAGTCCTTCACTTTCCTTCACTGCGTATCCAATTCTCTTTTAGATAAACGGGCATTGGATATCTCACCATTTGTTGAGCAACCCCCTCTCGCCGCGGTGTTTTCATTCAACGTCATTATCCAGCCTTAACCCTATCCTTTAAATTTCTTCCGTATCCTCCCTCGACGTAAAATTCGTCGTCTTCAAAGACGACGTTTCCCCTGATCATCGTAATCTTTGGAAATATTCCATAAAAACCCTCATAAGGCGTCCAGTTACATCTGCTGTGGAGATCTTCCGCCCTTATCTTTCTCTTCTCTTTCAAATCAAAAAAAGTTAAATCCGCATCGAACCCCTCTTCCAAAAATCCCTTCTTTTTAAAACCCCAAATTTTGGATGGATTGTGGCAGACGAGGTCTAAAATTCTCTCCAAATTCAATCTTTTCTCCATAACGAAGTTCAGCATCAGCGGAATCATCGTCTCAACGCCGGGAAATCCTGGTTTTACATCTTTGATATCTCCTTCTTTCTCCCAGATCTTGTGCGGGGCGTGATCCGATGCCAGAATATTTATCTCTCCACGATTTAACATCTCCCAGAGAAAATTTTTGTCTCTCAAATCCCTGATCGGTGGATTTACCTTTGCCCTAGATCTTAGCCATTCATCGTCCTTCAAGGAGAAGATTAGATGGTGTGGTGCAACTTCACACGTGATCTTCTCATTTCCCATGATTCTCTCCATCGCTGCCCTCGTTGAGACGTGGCATATATGCCCCCTATAATTCTCCCTCTTGGCGATCTCTATTACCTTCAAAACGGCCTTCTTCTCGCATTCTTCCGGTCGGGCGAGCGAGTGGGGATGAGGTGATCTTATCTTATACGCTATTTTATTTTTTTCGACGCATTCTTCGTCTTCTGCGTGCACCGTTGGAAGAAGAGAGGTCTTTTTGATCGCTTTTATCGCGTTCTCAAGATTTTCATACGATATAGCATCTCTGCCTTTTCCGAGGAATATTTCACCAAAGCTCACCGCTTCTTTTGCCAACCCCTCGATTAGAGGGATATTCTCATTCGTAACACCAGCGCTTATCCCGAAATCCACGAGGGATTTTTTCTCTGCAATCTTTATCTTCTCTTTCAGTGCCGAGAGTGTCGTGGCGGGCGGATCGGTGTTTGGCTGATCCACAACAGAGGTAATTCCACCGGCCACGGCCGATCTAGACCCGCTGAGCCAATCTTCCTTATGTGTGAACCCCGGCTCCCTGAAGTGAACGTGTACGTCGATACCGCCGGGCAGGACGAGCATTCCTTTGGCATCGAAGAGGTGCTCTCCATCCAAATTTTTTCCTATCTCTTTTATCGTCCCTCCTTCTATCCCGATGTCGACATCCAAGATTTCGCCTCTCACAATCTTGCAGTTCTTTATTATATGCACAACATTTTTATCTCCATATAAGAACAAATAATTTGTGGGGACGATAGCACTTATGACCGATTTCGGTTCTTATTATCCTGGTGTGATGAGGGGCGTCATACTTGGGATAGACCCGGATGCAAAGATCGTGGATATCACGCATTCTATAAAAAGAGGAAATATAAGAGAGGGGGCTTTTCTCTTAAAGGATTGTATAGGTTATTTTCCAGATGGAACAATATTCGTCGCGGTCGTGGATCCGGGCGTTGGAGGAGATAGGGCGGTATTGATCGTAGATTGTGGATCAAAAGTACTCGTAGGACCAGATAACGGACTATTAATTCCCGCTGCAAAGACGATGGATTATAGGGTTTATAGGGCGGTAGATGAACGCTACTTCTTGAAAGATGTCTCAAAGAGCTTTCACGGAAGGGATGTCTTCGCACCAATTGCGGCACATATATCGAAGGGTGTATCGATAGAAGATATCGGTAAACCTTTCGATCTCTTTATAGATCTCGAGCTTGAAAAGGCAATTGTTTGTGAATACAAGATCATAGGAGAGGTTTTATTTATAGACGACTTTGGAAACTTGATAACGAGCATATCCGGTAATTTACTGAGGAAGGGGGATAGAATAAAGGTTAAAGATAGGGAGATGAACCTCGTTAGCACATACTCTGATGCGAAGGAGGGGGATTTACTCGCGATTGCAGGAAGTCACGGAAATTTGGAGATATCCGTAAATAAAGGGAATGCCGCAGAATTTTTGAACTTTGGAGAGGGAGACGAAGTGACGGTGGAGTTGGTGGGGGTAATAGAAAAATATAAATGTAATATCTGTGATTCCGAGGAGAGATGAGTGTGAAGGAGACGAGAAGAATTATAGAAGAACTCATAAAAGAGGCGTCAGGAAGAAATTTTGTAGAAAGTGTCGATCTGGTCATAAATTTGAAAAATGTGGATATGAAAAATCCGAATAACCGCATAAAAGAAGAAGTGATATTACCAGAGGGATTAGGGGATGATGTAAAGATCGCAGTTTTTGCCAAAGGAGATCTTGCGGAGAGGGCAAAGAAGATGGGCGTTACCGTTCTTTCTGAAGGAGACATAGATAAACTGGGAAAAAGTAAGAGTGAGGCAAAAAAAATAGCCAGAGAATACGATTTTTTCCTTGCAGAACCCCAATTTATGGCATTGATTGGAAGAAAACTTGGTCAAACACTTGGGCCAAGGGGAAAGATGCCATCTCCTGCTATATCAGACATTGAGGGGATTATAGAAAGGCTTAAGAAGAGTGTAAGACTCAATACTAAGGACAATCTCACCTTTCATGCCAAGATAGGAAAGACGAGTGTTGAACCGGAAAAACTCGCCAAAAATCTTGAAGCGGTCGTTGATAAGGTGATCTCTAGGTTGAATGACGGAAAGGCAAATATAAGATCGATCTATCTGAAGACCACGATGGGGAAGGCGAAGAGGGTAGCAATATGAGAGGGCTTGAATGGAAGATTAAAGAGGTTGAAGATCTGAAAAACGCTATTAGAGACCATAAGGTGGTCGGTCTGGTTGGGATGGAGGACCTTCCATCAAAACAGCTCCAAGAGGTGAGAAATAGGTTAAGGGGAAAAATAAAGATAAAGATGAAAAAAAACAACCTCATACGCCGTTCCCTTGAAGGATTTGACGGTATTGAGGAAATGTCTAAAAAGATAAGTGGGCAAACAGCGCTTATCTTCTCAGATATAGATATATTCAAACTCTTCAAGCTTTTAGAGTCCTCAAAAAGTAAAGCCCCATTAAAACCCGGTGATAGAACGCCAAAAGATGTGGTCGTTAAAAAGGGATCCACCTCATTCAAACCTGGTCCGATTGTGGGGGAGTTACAGAGGAGTGGTATCCCATCGGGTATCGAGGGAGGCAAGGTGGTGATACGAGAGGATAAGGTCGTATTAAGAGAGGGAGAGGCGGTCTCACCAAAGCTTTCGGAGGTGTTAAACCTTCTTGAAGTCTATCCAAAAGAGATTGGATTGGATTTGAAGGTGCTCTTTGGGGATGGAAGGATATTTGATAGATCGGATCTCGTGATAGATCTCGAGGAATATGAGGAGAACCTTTTGGATGCCGTTAAAAACGCATACAACCTTGCATTTAACGTGGCATATCCGAGCCCGGAGATTCTTCCAAATTTGATCGGTAAAGCAGTCCAAGACGCAAGGAATTTGGCATTCAACGCAAACATATATGAAAAGGGGACGATGGATCTGCTGATCGGTAAGGCATACTCTCAGATGATCTTCCTTGCCACAAAAATTCTGGGAGTTGGAAGAGACGCTCTCGACGAAGATACGATGAATATTCTTAAATAAAAAAACCAATAAAAAGAGAGGTGTTGTAGGTGGAATATATATATGCGGCGCTCATGCTGCACAGTGTTGGAAAGGATATAGATGAAGGAAACGTTACTGGTGTTTTAAGAGCTACTGGAGCTGATGTGGATTCTGTAAGGGTTAAAGCGTTGGTTTCTGCATTAGAAGAAGTTGATATTGAAGATGCCATCTCAAAGGCGGCGTTCTCACCTTCTGTTTCAGGAGCAAAAGTAGAGGAGAAGAAGGAAGCGAAGGAAAAGGTAGAGGAGAAGAAGGAAGAGAAGGAGAAGGAGGAAGAGAAGGAAAAAGAGGAGGAAAGCGCCATAGAAGGTCTTGGAGCATTATTTGGTTGATTTGAGTCTGATAATGTACGATAAGCAGACGATCATGTTACCTGGGCCCGTGACGATCCATCCACGGGTCCTATCTGCGATGTCAAAGCCCATGATAAATCATAGGGGCGAGGAGTTTGGGCAGATATATGATTACTGTGTAAAAAATCTCAGGGATATCTTCAGGACCAAGAATGATCTCTTCATATTGACAGGCTCCGGGACGTGTGCGATGGAAGCAGCCCTTGGAAATCTGCTAAACGGGAACGACAAAATTTTGGTGATAACCAACGGGAAGTTTGGAGAGCGATTTAAGGAGCTTGGGGAAAGGTATGGAGAGCTCGTCTCTTTAGAATATGAGTGGGGCAAATCTATAGATCTTGAAGATGTCAAAGCCAAAATAGATGAAGGAGATGTCAAGGCGGTAACGCTGGTTCACAACGAGACTTCCACCGGCATAATAAATCCCGCACCTGAGATAGGGAAGCTTGCAAAAGAGAAAGGTGCTCTCTTCATCATGGACGGTGTCTCTTCTATAGGAGGAAACGACGTTTATGTGGATGATTGGGATGTTGATATTGCCGTCTTTGGATCTCAAAAGTGCTTAGCGGCCCCTCCTGGCCTTTCTGCCATCTCTATCGGAAAAAAGGCGTGGGAATTCATCGAGGACTGTAAAAATAGACCCTATTACACGGATCTGTTAAAGTACAGAGAGAGTGCATCCAAAAAACCGCCTCAGACACCATACACCCCCGCAGTCTCTCTCTTCTTCGCGTTGGAAGAGGCGATCAAAATCTTTCTCGAAGAGGGGATAGAAGAGAATATAGAACGCCATAGAAAGTATTCAGATGCGATAAGGGTGGCCATAATGGAGATGAGGCTTACCATGTTTCCTCAACTTAACGGACACAGCCATTATTCGAACACGGTAAACGCGATAAATCTTCCAGAAGGAATCAAAGAAGCTGAGGTTAAGAAGAAGATGCAAGAGAAGGGGATAATCATATCCGGCGGTCAAGGGCGTTTAAAAGATAAGATATTCAGGATTGGGACGATGGGGTATCTTTCGCCGGAAGATATGGTAAATGCCGTATCTGCGCTCGAATTGGTGTTGAAAGACCTCAAATATGATGTAGACGTTGGAAGAGCCGTTGAAAAGGCCGATGATATCCTATTTGGGGGATTGCAATGAATAGGGTCGGGATAGCAGATACCACGTTCGCCAGATATGATATGGCAGGATCGGCGATAAAAGAGTTTAAGAAGTGGGCATCCGTGAAGATAGAGAGATATACCGTTCCTGGAGTCAAAGATTTGCCAGTCGCCGCAAAAAAACTTTTAGATGAGAGAGGTTGTGATATCGTGATGGCGCTTGGGATGCCCGGGCCTGAAGCGATAGATAAACAGTGTGCCCACGAGGCATCTCTTGGATTGATTCTTGCCCAATTGATGACGAATAAACACGTATTGGAGGTCTTCGTCCACGAAGACGAGGCAGAAACGGATGGAGAACTTGCAGAGTTGGCCGATATGAGGACAAGAGAACACGTCTTAAACGCGATAAAACTTCTCTTCGAACCGAAAAAACTCATAAAAGAAGCTGGGATGGGCGAACGAGAAGGATATAAAGATGCGGGTCCAATTAGACTTTAGATTTGGGGGATGATTTATATGGATATGGAAAAGATAAGGTTAGGTTTCGTCGTATCTGAGTTCAATAGGGATATAACGTATCAGATGGAGATCGTTGGAAAGGAACATGCGGAATTTTTGGGAGCAACAGTTGAAAAATCATTCTACGCGCCCGGCGTCTTCGATATGCCCATCGCGATAAAAAAAGTGGGGGCGAGAGATGATATAGACGCTGTTGTGGCGCTTGGTGCCGTTATAGAGGGGGAGACGGAACACGATGAGATAATCGCACAACACGCCGCGAGAAAGATCATGGATCTCTCTTTGGAGCTCGATAAACCGGTCACGTTGGGTGTGGCAGGACCCGGAATGACGAGATTGGGGGCATATCAGAGGGTTGATTATGCGAAGAGAGCGGTGGAGAGTGCGGTGAAGTTGGTGAAGAGGTTGAGAGATCTCTGAAAAATGGTTCTGAAGATAAAGAAATGGTAGATGGTTTCCCATAATTTCCCATAATTTCCCATAATTTCCCATTCCGCATTTATTTGTCGTATTGTGGATAAATAGTGGGCTATCGCCATTATTTAACGGTTGTTAGTTAAATATCTAAACTAAACTTTCTAATACCATCCATAGCATGGAAAACAAAAGGATATAAATTGTAGTTCTGTAACTCATTTTTTTCAAATTGTTTATATCTACTAATATTTGCTCCGAGTAGATACGCAAGAGAAGTGAGAAGTTCACTTATAAGATGTAATTCAATCGAATTCATAAATACAATAATTG
>RXIL01000070.1 GCA_004212085.1 Candidatus Methanolliviera hydrocarbonicum | reverse complement strand
GCCGCCAGGTGGTAAGGTTGCTTTCCTGCCCGTAAATGGAGATGTCGTTTACCTTTCCCTGATGATTTGCAACGAACTTTTCCGAGTGAACAAACATACCGCCAGAGCCGCAACAGGGATCAAAGACCCTGCCGTTGTATGGCTCCAAAATTTCCACCAATAGTTCAACAACACTTCGGGGCGTATAGAATTGTCCCCTCTTCTTACCCTCCGCAAGGGCAAACTGGCCGAGGAAATACTCGAAGACATGGCCCAATATATCGGCGCTTCTGGCCTTTACATCGCCAAGGGCGATGTTTCCCACAAGATCGATAAGACCGCCGAGGCTTGTTGGGTCGAGATTGCCCCGAGCAAATACCTTTGGCAGAACTCCTTTGAGTGAAGGATTTTCTTTCTCTATTGCGTCCATTGCGTTATCCACAAATTTACCGATTTCAGGTTGTTTGGCTTTTGACTGGAGATAGGACCAACGGGCTTCTGGTGGAACAAAAAAGACATTCTCGGCTTTGTATTCGTCCCTGTCTTCGGGATCAGAGCCCGCATATTCCCCCTCGCCCTTCTGCAACTTTTCATATAACCCTTCAAAGGCATCCGATATGTATTTCAGAAAAATAAGTCCCAGAACTACATGCTTATACTCGGCAGCGTCAATGTTCTTTCTGAGTTTGTCAGCCGCCTTCCAGAGCTGTTTTTCAAGAGGTTCATCCTGATTGTTATTGACCTTCTTTGCCATTTATTTCATCTCCATTTTAAATTGAATCTATACCGTATAATAAAAAAGTTGGGTCTCGCTTTGCGAGCCGTTTAACCGTTGTTATGCAGGGTTGCGAAGCAATCTGGTTCGTGTTATCCTTCTCCGTTGGTTTGGTTAAACAAAGGCGGTAGGATGAGATGATTTTCGCTTGCATGGATGATCGGCCAAGGAGACGAAAAATTTTGTTTAACTTAGGTATATCCGCAATCCTTCTTATATCCATCCCCCCAGATGAAATCCTCTCTTCCTCTTCAGATAACCTAATCCAGCAGACTCCTGAATACACCTCAATTCATTCAAAACCACCAATATATTCTTTTAACGATTTTGTCGTCATTTTATTCTTTTTTATTATATCTATCGCATCTAAAGACGCCTTTGCTGCCTGTATCGTCGTTATGTATGGAATTTTAAAGTTTATCGCAGCTTTTCTTATTGAATAATCATCTTTTCTCGATCTCTTTGAGGATAATATATTTACGATCAGAGATACCTCACCGCCCTCTATAACATCGAGTATGTCTGGACTTCCTTCGCCCACCTTCTTTACCTCTTTGACCACCTCATACTCGTTAAGATGTTTCCTCGTTCCGCTCGTGGCAATGATAGAAAAGCCAAGATCCTTCAATCTCACCGCAATCTCTCTTATCTTTGGTTTCATCTCATCGCAGACGGATATAAAAACTGTTCCTCCCGTCGGCAAAGCGTTGCTTGCGGCAAGCTCGGCCTTGAAGAAGGCGAGACCGAGATCGTAATCGATACCCATCACCTCTCCCGTACTCCTCATCTCTGGACCTAAGATAGGTTCCACACCTGGGAGCATATCGAACGGCAGAACGACCTCTTTGACGGCGATATGCCTTTGTTCTCTCTTTTCATAACCCATCTCTCCTATAAAACGCCCGACCATACATCTAGCCGCGATCTTTGCCAGTGGCAGACCGGTCGCCTTACTGACATAAGGAATCGTCCTACTTGACCTCGGATTAGCCTCTAAAACATATATATCTCCATCTTTTATCGCCATTTGCATATTTATCAGACCGACGGTATTCAATGCCAACGTCACCCTTTTGACAATATCTTCTACCTTCTTTATCTCCTCCTTGCCGATGGATTGCGGTGGAATTATACACGCGGAATCTCCTGAATGGATTCCTGCCTCTTCTATATGCTCCATGACCGCACCTATGAGGACTTCCCTTCCATCAGAGACCGCATCAACGTCTATCTCGATCGCGTTCTCCAGGAATTTATCGATGAGAATTGGATGCTCCCTGGTCACCTTTACCGCTTCTTTAACATAGCCTTCCAGTTCTTCTTCATCATAAACGATCTCCATCGCCCTTCCGCCAAGGACATAAGATGGTCTGACCAGAACAGGATACCCAACCTCTTTGGCGACTTTCTTCGCCTCATCAAACGACATTGCCACTCCGTTCTTGGGCTGTCTTACCCCTAAATACCTCAAGAGTTCGCTGAATAGATCCCTGTCCTCTGCAACATTCATATCTTCTGGAGAGGTTCCAAGTATCTTCGTCNCTANCCCTCTCCTCTCGAGCTCTCTCTTNAGAGNAAGTGCCAGATTTACAGAGGTCTGTCCGCCGAACTGCACCATAACACCATAAGGGTTCTCNTTCTCTATNACATTCATAACGTCTTCCAGTGTGATTGGATCGAAGAATAATTTATCAGACGTATCGTAATCGGTTGAGACGGTCTCTGGATTATTATTTATAATATGNGTCTCTATNCCCTCTTCTTTTAAGGCCAATACGGCGTGAACAGTGCAATAATCAAACTCTATTCCCTGCCCTATCCTTATTGGGCCAGATCCTATAATTAGAACTTTCTTTTTATCGGATGGATTCAATTCACAGCTAGATTCATATGTTGAGTAATAATAGGGGGTCTTCGCTTCAAACTCTGCCGAACAGGTATCCACCGTCTTATATGTAACATCCATCTTTTTTCGTCGTCTAAGATCGCTTATATCCTCTCTTCTTCTGCCAGTCAATTGGGAAATCCTCTCGTCCGTGAGACCTAACCTCTTTGCCTTCCAAAGATTCTCGAGATTTGGATCTCTCTCTAACTTCTTCTCCAATTCAACGATATTTCTTATCTTCTCTATGAAGAGAGGATCGATCCCGCTCATCTCGGATATCGTTTCCACGTCGAAGTATCTCATCTTCAACGCGTTATATATCGCAAATAACCGTTCGTTTGTTGGAGTTCTTATGAGTTCTTCTGTTCTCTTTCGGCTGTATATCTTTCCGAGCTCTTCTGATACTTCCAGAGATCTCAATGCCTTCATCAGCGCCTCCTCAAAAGTTCTCCCTATCGCCATCGTCTCTCCAGTACTCTTCATCGAGGTAGTCAAACGACTGTCTGCAAAGCGAAATTTGTCAAATGGCCATCTTGGTATCTTTACAACGACGTAATCGATCGTTGGCTCAAAAGAGGCGGGAGTGCTCTTCGTAACGTCGTTCTGGATCTCATCGAGATGCATGCCTATCGCTATCTTCGAGGTGACTCTTGCGATCGGGTACCCCGTTGCCTTAGAAGCAAGAGCCGATGATCTTGAAACNCGGGGATTCACCTCAATGACCCTATATTCCCCATCTTTCAGGGCAAACTGTATATTACATCCNCCTTCAACTTTCAGAGCCCGGATTATCTTTATAGAAGCCGTTCTGAGCATCTGGTATTCAACATCTGTCAAGGTCTGCGAGGGCGTAACAACTATAGATTCGCCGGTGTGTATGCCCATCGGGTCCAAATTTTCCATATTGCAGATCGTTATACAGGTATCCTTTGCATCACGCATAACCTCGTACTCTATCTCCTTCCACCCTGCTATGCTCTCCTCTATAAGAACCTGGTTTATTCGAGACCTGTTCAACCCTTTCTCAACGATCTCTTTGAGCTCGTCCAAATTTTTAGCAGCGCCGCCTCCCTTACCCCCCAGAGTGTATGCCGGTCTGATTATCAGGGGAAAACCGAGTCTTTCTGACGCCTCTATGGCATCCCCAACCGAATTTACCGCCTTACTCCTCGGAACTGCCTCTCCAATTCTCTGCATGGTTTCTTTGAACTTATTTCTATCCTCAGCATCGTATATGGCTTCAAATGATGTTCCCAAAAACTCGACACCGTATTTATCTATAATTCCCATCTCTTGCAGTTCAACAGAGATATTTAATCCTGTTTGGCCTCCTAAACCTGCTATCAGACCGTCTGGTCTCTCTTTCTCTATGATCTTTGCTACGATCTCTGGAACGATCGGTTCTATGTATATCTTGTCCGCCATGTCCGGGTCGGTCATGATCGTTGCAGGGTTCGAATTGACCAAAACTACACTGACCCCCTCTTCTCTTAATGCTTTACATGCCTGAGAACCAGAAAAATCAAACTCAGCCGCCTGTCCAATCTGAATGGGTCCAGAGCCTATCAAAAGAACCTTTTTTATATCTTTTCTCTTGGGCATATCTGCTCCTTATGACAACCTCTTCTTTAGCTCGTCGAAGAACGTTTTCTCGGTATCTCTGGGGCCAGAAAACGCCTCTGGATGATATTGAGTGGTTAAAACCCCATAATAATCATTTTTAACACCTTCAACTGTTCCATCGTTCGCGTTTATCTCCGTTATCTTCGTTTTTTGGTTGAGAGAGTGGACATCGACGGCAAAACCGTGGTTTTGAGATGTTATATTCACGTTTCCATTCTCTAAATTTTTTACCGGGTGATTTGCCCCTCTGTGCCCAAATTTGAGCTTATAAGTGTCTGCTCCCATTCCCAGAGATATGATCTGATGGCCAAAGCATATTCCAAAGAGCGGGATTGTCCCCAAAAAATGTTTAACGATCTCTATGGCATGTTTTGCCCTCTTTGGATCCCCAGGGCCATTCGATAGAAAGAGGGCGTCAGGTTCACAATTCTCTATCTCTTCCACCCTTGTCTTATATGGAAAAACGAATATATCAAATCCTCTCCTCTTCAAGCTACTCAAAATGCTTTTTTTGATGCCCAAATCCAAGACCGCTACTCTTTTTCCAATTCCTTTTAGCCTGTATGGTCTATTGCAAGTTACTTTCTCTATCAGATCCAATTGCTCGATCTCAGGCGAGGCTTTTGCAGATTCTAATACCTCTTCTTCTTCGTATTCTCCGACGGCAAGAGATGCCCTCATCGTCCCATATCTCCTCATTTTAATTGTGAGCATCCTCGTATCTATCTCGCTGATGCCGGATTTCTCCTCTTCTCTCAAAAATTCCTCAAGTGTGAGAAGAGATTTATAATGAGATGGAGTTTTACAATATTCCCTCACGACCATCCCTTCTGCCTTCATCCCATCGGATTGAAACGTCTCCTTGCTTATGCCGTAATTACCGATCAGAGGGTATGTAAACATCAAGATCTGCCCCTTATAAGAGGGGTCTGTCAAAGATTCTTCGTATCCGGTCATCGGAGTGGCAAAGACCAGTTCTCCCAAAACGAGCCTCTCACACCCAAATCCCTTTCCTCTAAGAACCGTACCATCCTCAAGCGCTAAGATTGCATTCACGATTTTCTCCTTCTCTTTATCCAGAGGGTAAGTTATATAATTTACTACGCTCAATCATTCGTTCATTAAATTAAAAGTGAGAGGTTATCAAGCTAAAGATGAGGGTGGCATTCAAACTCGCATACATCGGATGGAACTATTTTGGGATGCAGAGACAGAAGGGAATGCGAACGATACAAGAAGAGGTAGAAAACGCCCTAATGAAATCAGGAGTCATAAAATCAAGGACTTTTGAGGGCATCAAGTACGCTGGAAGAACCGATAGGGGAGTGAATGCCATCGGACAGGTGATATCTTTCGATATAGATTGCGAAAAAGAATATCTTTGCAGACCAAGGGTTTTAAATTCCTGTTTGCCCCGGGATATACAATTTTTGGCTTATTCCAGAGTGAATGATAGTTTCGATCCGAGAAGAGACGCCGTAAAGAGATATTATAGACAGATGGTTCATAAAGAGCTAAATTTAGATCGAACAAGTGAAGCGATCAAAAGATTGATTGGAAGTCATGATTTCACGAACTTCACGAATAGAGGTAGCAGGGATGAGAGTAATATAAGAAACGTCGAAAAGATCTGTATAAGAAACTTTGGATCGTACGCGGCAATAGATTTTGTGGCAGACAGCTTCACCTGGAATATGGTGCGGAGGCTATCGAGCGCCATTCTAAAGATCTCCAATGGAGAAAAAGATTTGGGATGGCTGGATAAGATGCTCTCTTTGGAAGAGAAAGAAGGAATACAACCGCTCCCTCCGTACGGACTCATCCTGATGGATATAAAATATGATGGGATAGAATTTGAGGTTGATAGGTATTCTCTGAATCGCTTTTTAGATACGTTGAACCGAATATATGAAGATTATCTGATGAGGGGATCTGCTATAAACGAGATGAGGAGTTTTGTATCAAGAGAGCTCAACGGTTCTGTTGAGACATCGGATGATGCAAACGATATATGGAATCTGTAAATTCAGGAACTCTGGATTTGGTAAGCCTTATAAATAACGTGATCAATCTTCCAGCATTCATGAAATCCAGACTGAAGACGGTTCTTTTGGAGATGGACGGCAAAGGTTATGGGCAGGTCAAACGTATTAAAGGACAATATGAGGAGGAAGGGATAGCCCTACGATTTCTCACCACGCCCGCGGATCCGTTTGCTCCGCCGGGCAGAATATTCGTCACGCTAAAAAATGATTATCCCCCCGAACTCTGGTCAACACCAACCAGAAGACTGGCTCTCTCCCACTTTCTCCTCTCCAAAATTTCCACGATAAATCAAAAGGAGATAGCGATACAAAGACCCAGTTCGGCAGTGCTTAAAAGAAACTCGGCTTCTATCGGTTCTCTCATCGAGCTTAGGTTCGACTACCACATACCCGCAAGAGGCAGAAGAATTCTTGGGAGGAAGGCGGTCTCTCTCTTCGATTCTATGCTCCTCGTTGTGGAGAGATATCGATACCACAACCTAAATGAGTTGGAGAAAAGGGTGCTGATCTCTCTAGAGGAGTCGTTGGAGGACCAGGAGGAATTGAGGGAGAAGTTGAGGGAGGAAGGTTACGCATGCTTCATTGCGAACGGTTCAAAACTCGTAAAAAACGTTGACATCGTTCCATTTGATGCTCCAGAACGCTTGAAAGTATCTTTTAAACTCAAACACAGAGAGGTAGAGGGTTTGGCAATCAAAAAAGGAAAGCTCGTTGTGATCACAGGGGCAAATTATCACGGGAAGTCCACGTTGCTGGAAGCGATGGGGGTAGCACACTACCTTTTTGAGCCCGGAGACGGAAGAGAATTTGTTAAATCACCCGAACAACTGGTATTTGCCAATAAGGAGAACAGAAGGGCGGTTAAGGGCGTTGACATCAGCTCATTCATCCATTCACTGCCAGACAAACAAGACACCTCTTCTTTTACCACAGTCGAAGCATCCGGATCTACATCACAGGCAGCATGCATAGCAGAGACGTTGGAGGCCGGTGAAGCTGGCATGCTGATAGATGAAGACGATTCTGCAGTGAATTTACTGATCAAGGATAATCGGCTCAAACACCTTATACCAGACGAGATAGAACCGATTATCCCCCTCTTGGACACGGTAAGGGATATGGTAAAACGATACGGGATAACTGTCATACTCGTGATCGGCGCGTTGGGAGAATTCTCGGAGATCGCAGAGATAATCATCATGATGAGGAACTTTCGGGTCGAAGACAGGACGGAGGAACTTCAAAGTTTTAAAGGAAGAGTGGAAGTTGAACTCGAACCAGAGATCGCAAGAGAGATCCCACCGGAGATCAAATCCAAACTGGACGAGATCAAAGCTACGATGAGGGAAGAACACCTGCCTTTCAATCCCGTCAAGAGGAGGAGACCTGCAGAAGATTTCACCTGTAGGGGAAAGAGAAAGGTTATTGGTATGGAGGAGATACGGGTCGAAGAGAAGAAAACAGATCTTCGCGGAGACATGCAGAAAATCTTGATGGAGAAGGGGCAGATCAACGCTTTGGCCGACGCTGTGCAGTACGCCGGGAGATATATGGACGGAAGAAGATCGCTCCAAGAGATAGCCACCATGGTGGTTGAAGACGTGGAAAAAAATGGTTTGGACGTGATAGGCAGTAAATTAAGAAATTATAGCGGTTTTACCATGTGGCAATTAATCTACTGTTTGAACAGACTTGTCTTTTTTCTGTAAGAAACTTTTTTATCTGTCGGATAGGAGGGCGAAAGCATGAAAGGCGTCGATTTAAAATTCTCCGATGGACTCATACCTGTGATCGTTCAGGACGTAGAGAATGAAGAAGTTCTGATGATGGCTTATATGAATGAGGAGGCACTTAAAAGAACGTTGGATACGGGCAAAGCTCACTATTGGAGCAGAAGCAGGGGTAAGTTGTGGCTAAAAGGGGAGGAGAGCGGAAACTTCCAGTCCGTCAGAGAGGTGAGGGTGGACTGTGACGGAGATACTATTCTATTGAAGGTCAAACAGATTGGAGGAGCATGTCACAAGGGATATAGATCCTGTTTTTACCGGAGGATTAATGGGGATATTGTGAGCGAGAAGGTATTTGAGCCGTCCAAGGTTTATAAAGAGGAGGATTGAATCGTTGGCGGATGCGGAGATATTTTTAAGGGGAGATTATGGATGGGGTTATCTCTTGATCCCAAATATTATAGCATCCATCCAGTGCCTGAAGATGATTTTAACGTCCTTGAACCCGAGATCTTTTAATCTCTCGACCTCAACATCGTCATACATTATTCTATCTTCTTTCTCATCTTCAATGCAGTGGAGGATCCATTCTTTTCTTAATTCAGGCAAACCGTGCTTTAAATACAGATCATAGGCCTGAATCTGATTCCATAGATCCTCTTGATGTTTTTCATAATCTGATTGGGCGATCTTATCCCCGTTCACGAAGAGTCCTCCAGATTTAAGAACCCTTGAGACCTCATTCATCAGTTCCGTCCTGTGCACCCCGGTCAAGTTGTGAATCACAAGCCCTGATGCTATTATATCGACACTCGAGTTCTCCAACTTTTGTAAGTACTCCACGACATCAGCGTAAATTATTTTGACCTTCCCTTTCTCTATAAATTCTTTTAAATTATTTTTGGCTTGTTCTATCATGGAGGGTTCGTTCTCGATGGTATCGACAACGATTCTTTGATCTGCGTTCACCAGGCGAATGGTGGTAGAACCATCGCCACAACCAAGCTCAATCAATCTGATCTTTTCATCGTTGATCTTCTTCGAGAACTCTCCGACGATCTCTGCTATCTTCTCCTCAAATTCGTCGTGATGAGGGGAACCCATCCCATACAGAGAATATTTTTCACTAATTTTTCCAGAGAATCTCTGTTCGGTCATGATACTGTGTTAGAGACTGTTGATTTATATATTTTATCTTTCCATCTTCTCCTCTTTGGAGACCTAACTGTTTTGGAGTTGAATAAAAATATTTAAATGAGAGTATCCAGTAAGATTAGGGGAGGAAGTCTTATACGGCAAAGATCGGGCGAGGAACTCATATTCTCGACTTGTCTTTTGGTTCGGCAAAAATTGAGTGGGATAAAAATGACAGATATAGAGGAGATAAAGAGTGAGAGAGACGGTTTTGACTCTTTACAGGATATAAAAAGATCTTCCGTGGCGGGTTTCGATTCGATCAAAGAAGAAGATTTTGAGCGATTCAAGTGGTACGGCGTCATCCATGAATCGCGGACTGGAAAGTATTTCATGCTTAGAATTAGAGTTCCTGGAGGACAATTAAACTCAAGGCAACTGGGGACCATAGGAGAACTCTCCAAAAGATATGCCAGAGGATTTGCCGACATCACCACCAGGCAGAATATTCAATTACATTGGCTGAAGATAGAAGAGATCCCGAAGATGATCGATGAGCTTAGTGCGGTTGGACTCACCACAAAGGGGACGTCAGGGGATACGATAGCAAATATAATCACTTGTCCGGTGGCGGGTTTTGATAGATACGAAATGTACGACACCTCGAATCTTGTAAGCGATATGTCGAGGCATCTCTTGAAGAACAAAGATTTCTCCAACCTGCCGAGAAAATTCAAGATCGCTATTTCAGGGTGCAGGCTCGATTGTGCAAAAACAGAGGTGAACGACGTCGGATTCGTCGCTGTAAAGAGAAAGATAGGAAGAGAAGAAGAGGTGGGTTTTGATCTTACGATTGGTGGAGGTCTCTCTCTGGTTCCACGCTTCGCGAGAAGCTTAGGTGTTTTCATAAAGCCTGAAGATGTTATAGAGGCTTGCGCGGCAGTTTTAGAGATATTTAGAGACCACGGCAATAGATCTCGAAGAAATCGAGCTAGATTGAAATTTTTGATCGACGATTGGGGAGAGGATAAAATCAGGAGTGCACTTGAGAGCAAAATCAAAAGAGAGTTCATCAGGATAGAAACTGACTATGTAAGAGGAGAATTTACGGATCATGTGGGAACTTTCGAGCAGAAACAGGCCGGTTATTACTATAACGGTATCTCCATTCCATGTGGCAGAATTACCGCCGAACAGATGGTCGGTTTGGCCAAATTGGCAGATGATTATGGGGATGGACTTATGCGAACTACTGCAATGCAAAATATTGTGATTCTGAACGTTCTGAAAGAAAATTTATCCAAACTCGACGACGGAATAGATAAACTGGGGTTATCAAAAAAACCCTCACCCGTGGAAAGGGGTCTCGTCTGTTGTATTGGAGAGGAGTTCTGCAAGTATGGTTTGGTCGGTACAAAGAGGTGGGGGAGCGATATTGTAAAGACTCTCGGACAAAATCTCATCTTGGAAAACTCGGAAAACATAGGACTTCATGTGACGGGTTGCCACCACGGATGTGCCGGGAACCTCATCGCGGACATTGGATTGGAAGGTTGTCTATGTAAAGTAGATGGGGAGGATGCGGAGGCATTCAATATCAGATTGGGGGGAAGATTAGGTAAAGAAGCCATGTTTGGGCGGATGATAGAACGTAGAGTTCCCATCAACGTTGCAAAGATAAAAATAGAGAGATTACTAGGTATTTATAGTAAAAATAGAGATAAAGGAGAAAGTTTCAAGGATTTTTGCGCGAGACATACCGAGCAGGAATTGGCAGAATATATGGCATAATGATCGTAAAAATAAAAAAAATCGGCGGGGTAACGATAATTTATAGATAAATTTATATACCACCCCGAGCAAAGAACAGGAGATGCCGACCATACCAGCCACAATCAATCAGATCGCTAATGCGGTTAAACACATCTGTCGCCCCAAATAGGCCGCTTCTTTCACCAGATTATCGGGCACCCCGGTAATCTAGAGTTGGTGGAACGTGAGCACCTCGTATAGGGATAGAGGAGCACACGTAATGCCACAAGCCATTCCAGGTGTAGCTCCATCAACAATCCAGTTTTTACTAGAGCGAACGCTTAGACTCCAATGTGGTTTAACGAAGTTATGGTAGAAGAAATAACCCGATAATGCCCTAAAAACCCATTCCAGCTCACGAGCTAATCTCTTGGTTCTCCTTACCAGGTATTGGACGGAATCCCGGATAAATGAGTTCAGATTCTCTATGAGAGAGGTGGTTATCTCTTCACCTATCCCGAGTTCCCTTATCACCTCTTCCACGCTCTTACCACTTACACCAAATAACCCATAGGTATAGAACTTGCCGGTTTTACGACAGAACCTGCTCTTGTTAATCACTCCTGTGATGGGCTTCCTGCATTTTATACCGAGATATGAGCTGATGAACTTTTCATACCCTAGATAGCCATCTATGAGCACCAGTTTTACCTTACCTCTGAACCTCTTCAACTTCTTGAAGAGGCCCTCTGAGGTATCATCATCCCTCCTACCTATGACGAAATCGATGATGTATTTGTTCTTTGGATCGTAGGCGAGCCAGCCGTAGAACCTTTTCTCACCCTGGATCTTTACGTACACCTCATCTATCTGTTTTATTCCTGGAGACGTCACGGTAGCTTATGTCATACTTGTATCGGCTCTTTTTTGCGTGTTGATGGCAAACATCTTTAAGATACCTCTATCGACCAGCGAGGTTACGGTCGGAGCAGTCGTGGGCGCCGGCCTATATCTCTGTGCCTCTTTTTCGTCGAATCTGTTTTTTATCGTCTTTTCATGGATAATTCTCTCGCTGCTTGCCTTTATCTTATCCTATTTTATATCCAAAGGAGCGGGTGACAAAAATTTGAAAGAATCGTCGGTGACGAGGATCCTTCTTATTTTGGTGGGGTGTTTTGTAGCGTTTTCTATAGGAGCAAATAATGTGGCAAATTCAATTGGTCCGATATTAAATACTGACAGCTTAACCCTACGGGGGAGTTTATTGGTAGGTGCGATCCCTATGGCCATTGGTGCCCTACTCTTTGGAGGCCGGGTCATGGGTAATGTTGGATCGAATATAATTCGTCTCAATTCATACGATGCTCTCATAATCTCTTTGATCGCCGGAATAATAATTTTCGTGGCTAGTATATTGGGGATACCGATGCCCGTTGCCCAGATATTTACACTGAGTATCGTAGGGGTGAGATACGCCAAACCGGAGATGTCAGTCCCCATGAGCAATAAAATTATTAAAGAGATGCTGATCTTTTGGGTTATCTCACCGATAGTTTCTTTGGTGGTATCATTCTCGGCGATCTTTATACTCTACAAATTTTTCATCTGAAAGAGAAGAGGGAGGTAAAAAAATGATAAAACCCCACGGGGGAAGACTGGTAGATAGATGTATCGGTAAAGAAAAGTTAGAGAGAAGATTAGAAGAAGCAAAAGAGATGGAGAGCGTAGAATTGGATGCAAGGGAGAGCTCAGATCTGGAGCTGATGGGATATGGAGCGTATAGCCCATTAGAAGGATTTATGATTTATGGAGACTATAAAAGCGTTTTATATGAAAAGAGACTGGACAACGGGCTTCCATGGACGTTACCCATAACGTTGGCGACGGATGAAGACACTCTGAGAGAGGGAGAGGAGATCGCGCTTGAAAATGATCGAAATATCATGGGTATCATGCATATAGAGGAGATATACGGGTGGGATAAAGAGAGAGAGGCATCAATGGTCTATGGAACAAAGGATACCAGTCATCCAGGAGTTGAATATACATATTCGAGGAAGGAAAAGCTTCTGGGCGGAAAGATAGAACTTTTATCCTGTCCTTCTCATAAAGTGTATTCAAAATATTTTTTGCTGCCCGCAGAGACGAGGAAGGTTATCTCGGATAAAGGATGGAAGAGGGTCGTCGGTTTTCAAACGAGGAATCCGATACACAGGGCGCACGAATACGTACAAAAATGTGCTCTCGAGACGGTCGATGGTCTATTCATCCAACCACTGGTAGGAGAGAGGAAGAGAGGAGACGTGGCAGCGGACGTAATGCTAAAGACCTATGAGGTTGCTATAAACAAATATTATAATAGAGATAGGGTGCTTCTCTGCATCTTACCGGCACCGATGAGATATGCCGGTCCAAGAGAGGCGATATTTCATGCGATCGTCAGAAAAAATTATGGGTGCACACATTTTATAATCGGCAGAGATCACGCGGGGGTCGGTAATTTTTATGGCCCCTATGAAGCACAACAGATATTTGACGAATTTGGATCTGAAGAACTGGGAGTCACGCCTATCTTTTTCAGTAACGCCTTCTATTGCAGGGCGTGTGGGGGAATGGCAACCGAAAAAATTTGCCCACACGACGCTTCCATGCGTCTCATATTCAGCGGAACCGAGATAAGGGAAAGATTAAAAAAAGGAGAAGATATACCAGATTCGGTGATGAGGGGCGAGGTCGCCGAGATATTGAAGGGATACTATATGAGTGATCGTAATGAAGATTGAAGAGATTGAGAAAATTTCCGAAAGTTTTGAGAGTAAAGAGCCACAAGAAGTACTTAGATGGGCGATAGATTATTTTAAACCAAAGATAGCATTGGCGTGCAGTTTCGGATTAGAAGATGTCGTCATAGTCGATATGATCTCCAAGATAGATCCAGATACGAGGATCTTTTACATAGACACGGATCTTCTATTCAAGGAGACATACGATGTGATAGAGAGGATAAAGAAGAGATACGGTATCAAACCCGTATCTTATAAATCCGAGATGAGCCTGGAAGAGCAGGAGAAGATTTATGGGAAGAACCTCTGGGGGAGAGATCCCAATCTATGTTGTGGCATAAGAAAGGTGGAACCGTTGAAAGAAGCTTTAAGTGGGCTTGATGCCTGGATCACAGGAATAAGAAGAGAACAATCTGAGACGAGGAAAAATGTTAGGGTGGTGGAGTGGGATGAACTCCACGGGCTTGTTAAGATAAATCCATTGGTCAATTGGACGTTGGGTGACACGTTCAGATACGTTCTTCAGAACGACGTCCCATATAACATCTTGCACGATAAAAATTATCCGAGCGTGGGGTGTTATCCGTGTACAAGACCGGTCATGCCGGGAGAGGATCAAAGATCTGGGAGGTGGTCCGGTTTTGGTAAAACAGAATGCGGGTTGCATGTGAAGACAGACCATCAAGAGAAGATTTGAAAGGAATAAAATTGATCCGCGTACTTCGAAGCAAGATATTACAATTGTGAAATTTCTAAAATAGGTGATGTATTGATCTTACCATCTGAATCTTCACATAAAATCCCTAGAACTTCATCGGGATCTCCGAACACATTTGCGTTGAACCACTTCAACAATCTTCCCATTTCTTCTCTTTTTACAGACCTTAAGCATACTTAAGATCATCAGAAGGAACTATAACTGGATCTGGTCTTCTTCCAATTCCC
>RXIL01000160.1 GCA_004212085.1 Candidatus Methanolliviera hydrocarbonicum | reverse complement strand
TATAGGTCATATCTTTCGGCGGCCATCTTTGAGACAAAATTAGGCCTCGTCTTTGTGACACCAACGATCTTCATGTCATCTTGGGCTGCTACGGCATCTGCGACCCTCTTTCCTATCGTTCCATATCCGTTTATACCTACTCTGATCATTTTAAGCACCGCATTGTCAAAATGGTTTTATACTTATCAACCTTTCCACCGTTGGAAGAAAAAAAATTTATTAGAGATAGGGGTTAAAGAAGTGGTGGCGGTAGATGACTTTCGGGGTTAGGTTCGGAGAAGAAGGATCTGTTGAGGAGATAAAGACCGGCGAAATTGTAAGGTGGTCCTATGGCGAAAGAAGGAGGAGGATTGATCAGGTCGCCCGAGAATCAGAAGTGGTCATAAGACTCAATGGAATCAATTATAATCAAATCTTCTGCTCATCGTCTCATTTAGAAGAGATGGCAATAGGAAATTTAATTTCGGAAGGATTTGATGTTTCCCATGTTACGAATATTAAAATCGAGAGGAAAAACGTCTTTTTCATAGACGTGACGATGAATGATGCAGAGAAGATAAAACCGAAGAAGATCGGTTCGAAGATGAGAATGACCGGAAGAGACGTTCTTAAATTCGCAGAAGAACTCGATGAAAATAGTTTTTTGTTCAAGAAAACGGGTGGAACACACGTCGTTGGCGTATGTAACGGTAATAATTCAATATTTGTTGAAGATATAAGCAGGCATTGTGCAATCGATAAGATCATCGGCATCTGTGCACGGGATAAGATCGATTCATCTCAAAATGTATTGGTTGTTTCCTGCAGACAGACCGCATCGACGATGAGAAAGGTGATCATCGGCCGATTTCCAATCGTTATAAGCCTTTCAGCACCGACGGATTTGGCGATAAAATTTGCAGATGAATTCGGGGTAACGTTGATTGGATTTGCATCCCCAGAGCAATTTAACATATATACACATGCGTGGAGAATCTTGTGATCGCATTATAACAGAGCTTTATCCATACTCCCGCTTCTGTACCCTTCAAGGTCGAGCGTCACATATTTAAAACCGATTCGCTTCAACTCTTTTGCGATCTCTTCCTTTGCGCGAAAAAACGCATCAAAATCATCTTTTAATATCTCTATCCTTGCCATTCTCCCATACATTCTCACCCGTACAACCTCGAATCCCTCCTCTTTTAAGAACTCCTCCGCTTTTTCAATCATGCGAAGTTTCTCTCGCGTGATCTCCTCGCCGTAAGGTATTCTTGATACCAAGCATGCCGAGGACGGCTTATCCCAAAATGGTATTCCGATTTCCTTAGATATGCGGCGAATATCCGCTTTTTCAATCTCAAGATCGACGAAGGGATGCCATATACCCTCTTCTTCGGATGCCTTTATCCCAGGACGGTATTTGCTAAGATCGGAGAGATTGACGCCGTCCGCTACGCGTTTTATCCCTTTTTCCAATGCTATCTTTTTTAGAATTCCGGATGATGATTTTTTACATAGATAACATCTATTGAATGAATTTTTGATGAAATCCTTATCTTTCAGGATCGGAAATTTTACAATATCATATCCGACCTGGAGGTTTTTCACAAAGCTTTCTGCATCTTTTATCTCGCTTCTTGGTACCGTCTTCGCATCAAGGATGACGCAAAAAGCACCTTTTCCGAGCACGTCTCTTGCCACTTTCAAGAGGAGGGCGCTGTCAATGCCTCCAGAGAACGCGATTAAAATATTTTTCTCTTTTGAGATATTCTCTTTTAGCGCTTCGAGTTTATTTAAGTGATCCATTCTATTGACTCTCTCTCTCTCTTCTTTAATAATGCGCAATAATCCCTATAGTCATAAAATATACACGTTTCCAACAGATCGCTCGAGCAGCGAATCTAAATCGACCCTTCCTTCCTCTCTCAATACTTCTTTCAATTTTGCAGCGGTCGCAGGTTTCTTCGGAACTATCGTGCAACTCAAACTCGGCAAGATTGAAAGGTCATACGTGCCGATCCTTCTTGCAATATCCATAATCTCGATCTTATCCATGCCTATCAGTGGTCTTATCACCGGCATATCTATTGCTTGATCTATCACAGAAATATTTTGCAATGTCTGAGACGCGACCTGCCCGAGAGATTCTCCCGTGAGTATTCCATCGGCGCCCTCTTCCCAAGCGATCTTCTCCGCAATTCTAAGCATCATTCTTCTACAGAAGATACATTGAAACTTTCTTCTGCATTTATCTTTGAATGCAGCCAAATTTTTCCCGTTTGGCACTACATATGTCTTTATATCTCTAGCATAAGAATTTTCTAGGTGTTTTACTATCTTTAAAGATTTTTTAAGTTCTCTCTCATCGGTGAATGGGCAATTATCGAGATGAAGTGCGATCACCTCCACACCTCTCTTCATCATGAGATATGTTGCAACAGGCGAGTCTATGCCACCGGATATTAAAGATACGAGCTTTATTCTCGTATCAAATGCTCTCTTTCCACCACCGTTGAAAATCCCTATCTTCTCTGCGATCTTTTCTACTTTAAGGTCATCAAAGCCGATCAGTGGCTGATATACCGGTATCGAAGAACTAAATATTCTGATATTTGATCCGCACACGATTCCAAGAGCCCCGCATTCCCTCGCGACATCCTCCATCTTATCATCTCCCTCAAGAACCCTCAACCGGATATCTGGTTGAAAATCCTTCAAAATTTCCACGGCACCTATAGCCTTCTCAGAATCTTCATCAGAACAGACCGGTATAATCTCGCATCCCCTTTTCATCATCATCCAGCAGGAGATCACGGAAGTTATTTCTCTATATTCTCTAGATTCCCCGGATAAAAGACCCATAAGTTTCCCCTCAACCCCCGGGGGCAATCCTCTCATCCCCTCTATTATCTCATCAAATATATAACAGTCTTTCTCCCTGATCTCGATAAATATCTCTTTCTCAGGCTTACTCAGATCAACGGATAGATCTGGAAATCTCTCCAGGACCTCTGCCCCCAGATATCTCGCGACATCTTGAGAGGTAAAATCGTGTTCTCCAACCCGATTGACCCTTAAAGCGAATGTTCTTTCTCCTTTTAGAGATCTTTCGGTGAATTTTATAAGGGATTCTCTCAGTTCATCGAGTCCACATCGTTCGCAGGGAGAGAAGGCGTGTATTCCCGGTATCTTTTTTAACTCAGAAGAGATAGCTCTCTCGATGTTAATCCACAATCTTCCCCTCTCTCTACTGATCTTACAACCCGCTATGCGTCTCCTTATACTCTCTATCAATGAGTTTTCCCATCTTCTTCTCACGTACTCGGATTTTAACGTGAGTTCGCCGTACCGTATCAAGTATAGTATGTTTTCACTTCCTTAAACACTGTGACCCTCTCGAGGGCATATTGTATTTTTTTCACTGTTTATAAACCATAACATACGGGATCTTATATATACCGCCGCAGATTCTCAAAATCAAGTTTTATGTCCCCTTTATGAAAATGTTGCCCGTAATTTTTTCTCATCTCGTCTCGTGATGACATTTCTAAGCGACTACGAAGTAAACCTGGGACCTTTCATCGTACTCGCCTGCCTAAATGGACTATACGCGGTGGAGCTTCCAAACGTTAATTCTGCAGGAGAGTTCGTTAGGTGCTTCCAACTCATGTTCAAAAGATTTCTCCAAGGGTACACAGAAGGTGGGGCATCGGCGATTTGTGAGGCATTCGCGAGGTATGTTGCGAGGAAGGGTGGAGAAGTATTAACAAATGCTGAGGTTGCAAAGATCCTGGTCGAGAGCGGGAAAGTGAAAGGGGTTGAGCTCAAAGATGGGAGTAAATTCGAATCAGATTTGGTGATAAGCACTACAGGGGTAAAGGAAACTGTATTTAAGTTGGTTGGGAGAGATCACTTCCCCAAGGAATACGTGAAGAAGGTTGAAGAGATAAAACATTCATTGACCGCGGTCTGTTTGAGGATAGCACTCGACGAAAAGGTTACAGATCGTCCCCTTTTTTGGGGATTTCACCGGGGAACTTAAATCTGAAAGGGCTTGCCAAGATTGCAAAAGATCTAGGTTTGCTAAACATAACTCTAAAGATGTTCTTTGATATCACTAAAATCATGGGTATAGATTTAAAGGAACTGGTTGATGCGTTTGAAGCGATATACTTTTCTGGGGCATTATTGGACCTCATCCCTGGAGTGCTGCCGATCTATGCACCTGTAATATCGAACTACGATCCAAGCCTGGCCCCAGAAGGAAAACAATTGATTCAGAGTTCTACTGCAACAGCCCCAAAACCAGACGGGAAGCCTTGGGAAGATTGGATCAAAGCCGCCTATGGTGCAACCCGTAGTGTGATACCTGGCGTAAAAGAGCAGACGTTATGGTACGATTCGGCCACGCCTGAAGATTTAGAGAAATTCTTGGGCAAAGAGGGCGGATCTGCATTCTCAACGGCACAGATAGTTGGACAGACAGGTGAGAGAAGATTCAAGAACAAATCTCCAATCGATGGTCTATACTTTGCAGGAGATAATGCGGGTGGATGGGGGATAGGTGTCGAGCTCGCGGCAAAGAGTGCAATAGATTGTGTCTATTTGATAACGAAGGCAGATGAGATAGGAGTGACAACGTAATATTCGGGTGCTGATATTGGGGTGTAACTCTTAATTCTATTCACAAACGCTTCTTCAGTGCGTGTTCTGTCATACGTACCTTAAAAACCTTTAAATATAGGAAAAGACTTGACAATCATAGGTGAAAGAAAATGTCTGAAATTTGGGACCCCTCCGACAAACTTTCTGAAAAGGTGAAAGGACTTAGGGATGAGTACTTCTCATTTTATGATAGAGAATATTTTAGAAATGAGGTTATGCCTTTCACCACAGGTACTGACTGGGATGAGCTCTACTCATATCATGATTGGGGCGTTGTTCCTGATCTATTCACTTATCTTGCCAGTATAAGAGATTCCTTAAAATCGATGGCGATACCAATTGATCTCCCTGAAAAATTCTGGGAAAGATCACTGGTTGTGAGAAGAGCGATTTTCTTTGAGAGAATCATAGAAGAGTATTTGCCCGTTAAAATATTGGAAGGAGAGCTAATCGTAGGCTCGCACTTCAATACGGCCCTATCCAAATGTTTCACAAGAGAGGAGGCTAAAAAATGGTGGAAAGAAGAGTCGCAGTGGTTCAAGGAGATGCTGCGACTGAGGGACTTTGGGGTGATGAACTGCGGTTCGGTTCCTGGCCACATAATACCCAGTTATAAAAAAGTCCTTGAAATAGGCTTTAAAGGAATAAAGGAAGAAATTGAGGGGCGCATAAAAGGGCACACTGAAAAAGAGAAGATAGAGTGCTGCAGAGCTATGATAATATCCATAGAAGGGACAAAGAGATTCACAGAAAGGTACGCCGAGGAAGCTGAGAGACTTGCCAAGAGCGAAAAGAACGAAAAGAGGAGAAAAGAGCTTCTGGATATGGCGAGGATCTGCAGGAAAGTGCCATGGGAACCTGCAGAAACCTTCTATGAGGCGCTACAATCCGTCTGGTTTACCCACATGCTGGTCATGGCAGCTGAATCATATCCCGGACCGGGTTTGTCTCATGGGAGATTTGACCAGTATATGTACCCCTACTATAAAAGGGACATAGAAGAAAGAAAAATAACGAAGGAATTTGCAAAAGAACTTCTTGAATGTTTTTGGATCAAGCACAACTACGCCTACGATTATATGGGATTTGTGGGTGTAAAGCAGGGAATAAATTCTGGCTTTGGGCAATTGATGACGCTAGGCGGAATCACTCCTGATGGAAAAGATGCTGTAAACGAGCTAACATGGCTTTTGCTCGACGTTATCGATGACATGAATATGCTGGAACCAAAGCGCAACATAAGGATAAGCGATAAAACTTCAGACGAGTTCTTGATGAGGGTCTGCGAGTCGATAAGAAAAACCCAAGGTTCCGCCTTCCTTTTGAACTTTGACGAGAATGTAATAAGGGCCCTGCTCTGGGAAGGCCTTAGCAATGAAGACGCGATAGATTATGGGGTCGTGGGATGTTTGGAGAATACTGCCCAAGGGAAGGATCGCAGTGGAACGGTGGACGTTAACATAAATCTTGCAAAGCCCATTGAATTAGTCTTAAGCGATGGAAGGGATATGCTCACGAAAAAGAGGATCAACTCTAAAACGGGCAATTCAGAGAAATTCAGTTCATACGAAGAGTTTGAAAAAGCCTATCTTGAGCAACTTGACCAAACCATCGAGAAAACCTTAAAAATTGCCAGCAAGGCCGATGAAATAAGGGCCAAATATGAGCCAACTCCGTATTTATCGGCGCTGGTTGAGGGATGCGCTGAAAAGGGCAAGGATGTGAGAAATGGTGGGCCTGTTTATAATTTCATCACCGTCGAAGGGGTCGGCCTAGCAACCGCCGCAGATTCACTGTCCGCTCTCAAAAAGCTCGTCTATGAAGATAAGAAAGTTTCGATGAGAGAAATTCTCGATGCGGTAAAAAACAACTTTGAGGGGAAAGAAGCTTTAAGGAGAATGTTAAGCACAAAAGCGCCAAAATATGGAAATGATGATGATTATGGGGATAGCATAGCAAGAAAAGTATCGAACCACTGGACAGAAGAGGTGTTTAAATACAGGTCTCCTCACACGGGCAGAAGATTTAGAGGAGGATACCTCTCTTGGAATTATTTCATTGATTTCGCTCCAAACACAGCCGCTACACCGGATGGAAGGTTAAGGGGAACATTTCTAAGCAATGGAATCCAACCGGTACAGGGAATGGATAAGAAAGGGCCCACGGCGGTGATACGCTCTGCGGGAAAATTGGGGTTAGAAACCGCTCCAAACGGGGCAAGCCAGGTTATAGGCTTTAATTCCACATCACTAAGAGATGAAGAACATCTGAAGAAGTTCGCATCTCTTCTTCGTGCGTATGGTGAGGTTGGTGGTACATCGCTTCAGATAAACATAATCGACCCAGAAACTTTAAAGGACGCCCAGAAGAATCCGGAGGAGTACCAGAACCTTCTCGTGCGCGTGACAGGCTACAATGCCTACTTTGCTGGTCTGGGGAAAGAGATTCAGGATGAAATAATCGCCAGAGAATCTCATCGGGTGTGATTCATGTCCCTTATACAGGAAAAGATTGTGAGGGGCGAAGATTTAGATACAGAAGCCGTGATCTTCAATGTCCAGAGGTATTCTACGGAGGATGGGCCAGGGATAAGGACCACGGTTTTCATGAAGGGTTGCCCATTGAGGTGCCCATGGTGCCAAAACCCAGAAGGACTGAATAAAGAACCCAGCCTCGTATGGTATTCTATAAGGTGTATAGCCGCTTTAGAGTGTGTGAAAGCATGCAAAGAAGGGGCTTTGAATTTAACCAGTGATGGCATGTTGATAGATAGAAAGAAATGTACGAAATGTGGCAAATGCGTGGAGGCGTGTCCATCCGGTGCTCTCGAGCTTGTGGGAAAAACCTACACCATAGATGAGCTTCTGGATGAGATTCTGAAAGACAGGGTATTTTATGATAAATCAGGGGGGGGCGTGACCTTCGGAGGAGGCGAGCCAGTGATGCAAACAGGATTTCTTGAGAAAATTTTACCCGAGCTTAAATGTAAAGGAATTCACGTCGCAATAGATACCTGTGGTGCTCTTCCCTGGAAATATTTTAAGAGAATAATCAAATACGTCGATCTCTTCTTGTATGACCTGAAACTTTTAGATGAAGAGGGGTTTAAGAAACTTGGGGGAAGTCTTGNGTTAGTACTTGATAATGCAAAGCGNATCTCTCGCCATGAAATCCCAATGTGGGTAAGAACGCCCATAATACCGGGTTATACGGATAATGAAGAGAACATAAAGCATATCTCGGAGTTTATCTATAAAAATATCCCCACAGCGGAGAGATACGACCTTCTAGCATTCAATAATATGTGCAAGTCAAAATATGAGCGGTTAAACATGGAATGGAAATTAAAGGATTCGCATCTAGTTGAAACAGAAAAAATGGAGGGGCTTAAAATGGTTGCTGAGGACGTTGGGCTCGATAACGTGAGATGGTCTGGGCTGACCAAGGTGGAGGCTGATTAAATGTTGCCCCCAACGGCCATAGAGTGCTTTGATATATTGATGGCGGCTAAGTTCCTGGCAACACAGGATGAAACTGGAAAAGTAAACGTTGTGCCCATCGTTACTATGAAACCCTACGATGATAAAACCCTGATCTTTGGGAACTTGATGATGAGGAAGAGCCTTAGAAACTTGCAAGAGGATAACAGAGTCTCAGCATGCGTCATCACCTCTAATTTAAAGTGTTATGAAGTCACAGGGAAATTCAGGGGGTTTGAAAAGGCAGGAAAATACTTCGATACGATCTCAAACATATCTCTCATCAGGTACACTGCCTATGGGTCGGTGAGATCGGTAGGGATAATCGACGTAGAAAGTGTTTGTACCCCTCTAAAAAATCCGATAATAGGGTTAATCTCAGGGGTGGTGACCACCCCATCGCGAAAAAAATTGAAAGAAGGAAGAATGCATCCAAACGTAGTAGAGAAATTCGAGAGGTTGACCGCAGCCAAAGTAATCGCTACCAAAGAAGACGGGCATCCAAGGGTTATCCCGATTCTCGTTCTAAGAGCGACTGACCCAAACACTCTCGCATTTAGTTGTGGAAGCTCAACAAACGTCTCACTTCTCAAAGAGGGGGATTATGTAGCATCTTCTGTCCTTACTATGGATGCGATAGCCTATCAGGTGAAAGGAAGATTCGAGGGATTTAAGAGATCTAGGTTAGGAAAAATAGGACAAATTGACGTTAAGGAGGTCTATTCCGCTTCGCCACCCAGGCCAGGGGAGGCCCTAACGTAAAAACTCTAAAGTCCGAAAGATGAACAACACCTAAGCATATTTAAAAGAGGGCAATCCTTTTGTTTTTACGTGCGACTACATCAGTTTATAGGCTAGCTTTACAAGCCACCATCTTCTATTAATGCTCTTTGCATTCTTCTTTTTACCGAAGAGGAAGATCTTAGATTTTCGGATATATTTGTAGACCTTTGCGATGTGTTTGTACATATCGTTTTTATGGTACAAATCCAAGTAAGATCTTATATTTGCCTCCGACCACATTTCACGGCTTCGTGAGATAGACTTTTCTTTCATCAATGTTATCCAGAACTTAGCAATCGTCATATCCGCAATAAGACCTGAGGAACCAGACGCTTCAACGAATCCAACAGAGTCTCCCATTAAAATAAGCCCTGGCACAGGTATGGCTGGTTCCAACAATCCAGCAGACGGAATATTGGTTAGGTGTTCGTATACGATCTCAGATCCATCAAATATCTCAGAGAACTTGGGGTAGTATGCCTTGAGATTCTCCCATGCCCTCATGATTGTTTCATCATCCGGCATGGCAATGCCGATCTTCTTTGCCGCCTCAGTAAAGATCATAAGACCAACCTCTGCATTATCTTTGTCCCTCGGGAATATGTATGCCGAACCCGGTGGAAAACCGTCCATCTTCGGTACTGAGCCATGTGAGATGAAAAAGTATTCAAAATATTTGTTTTTATAATTGGCATGTTTGAGCAAACATTTTACCATTGGGCATACCGTGTTTTCATAGCCAAATCCAAATTGTCGGCCGAGTGTCGATGGGGCGCCATCGCATCCAAGTACNAGANNGGAGAATACCTTATTTATCTTACCTTCACCATTTCTATATGTCACGCCTTTACAGATCCCATCGTCAATGATGGCTTCAAGTACCTCTGAATTGGTTCTTATCTCAACGCCTTCTCTTTCTGCAACTTCGACGAGCCTGTCGATAAATTTGCGCCACTCGAATACGATGCTGGGCGATGAGCGCCCGATATAGAAATTCTTCTCACAGTTCGGGCTGTTGTAACACCTGCCCGCCGTCTCGTTGAGCGCGAGACTCTTCATAAATCCTTCTCCAAGCAATTCGGTACAGATCGGTTTCTCGTGAAGCGTCTCTCCACGCGGATCTGGGGCTGCCTGTTTGCCTTTCTCAACAACAAGTACCTTAAATCCAGCTCTTGCTGCAAAAATCGCGCTAGAAAGTCCTGATGGCCCCGCTCCAACGATAACGATGTCGTAGTTTGCTTCTCTGTTATTCTTAATCATTGTATTTGCCTTTCACTAATCTATTTTTCCCCTATACAAAAGAGTTCCTTAAATCTTTTTTGAGTGTTTCACGTAAATTTGGGATATGGGGGAGAAATGCTTTGCGAAAATACATGGGTCCAGATAATAAAAAAGAGGCATAAAAGCCCCTAAAAGAAGAAGTTAATGTGCCCAATCAAGACTTCTCTCGATTGCCCTCTTCCACCCATTGTAGAGTTTTTCTCTCTCCTCTTCTCCCATCTTCGGCTTAAACCTCTTATCCACTTTGCGATGTTTAAGTATGTCCTCCTCAGATTTCCAGTATCCAACCGCCAATCCGGCAAGGTACGCTGCGCCAATTGCAGTAGTTTCCAGATTGACAGGTCTTTCAACTTCAACATCCACGATGTCTGAGATGAATTGCAGAAGAAAGTCGTTCTCAGATGCTCCGCCATCCGCTTTTATTGAGCGTATTGGGAGATCTGTATCTTTTTTAATAGCTTCCACCGCATCCTTGCAACTATATCCGATCGACTCCAGAACCGCTCTAACGATCTGTTCTTTTTTAGCAGCTCTTGTTATCCCTACAATGGTTCCTCTTGCTCTGGCATCCCAGTACGGTGCACCAAGCCCTTCAAAAGCTGGGACAAAATAGATTCCCTGCGAATCTTTAGCTTCTTCAGCTACCGCTCCTGTCTCATCCGCAGTTTCAATAGCATTTAGATCGTCCCTTAACCATTGCACAGCAGAGCCTGTATTTGCGATGAGTCCTTCAAGCATATACGTTGTCTCCCCTCTTAATTTCCAAGCAACCAGAGGAGTGAGCTGATGGGTTGATGCCATCGGAACGTCTCCAGTATTCATATCCACGAATGTACCGGTCCCATTGGTACATTTTACATCGCCAGATGAAAAGCATGCTTCTCCAAAGAGGGCCGATTGCTGATCGGCGATCACGGCTGTGATAGGAATTGTGGTGCCAAAAAGGTCTGTCTTGCCAAAATCACCACTAGACTCTCTTATCTCAGGGAGTATTAGCTCTTTTGGTATATCAAATGGTTTTAATAACGTTTGGCTCCAGTCCATACTGAATGGATCGTACATTCCAGTAGAACTTATATTTGAGAAATCCGTCGCATGAACCTTGCCTTTCGTGTAGTTCCACACCACCCATGTATCGACCGTTCCAAAGAGCAGGTCGCCCTTCGCTAAAATTCCCCTCGCTTCTTTTACGTTGTCCAGGACCCATTTTATATGGGGTGGGCAAAAGGCAGGTGAAAATGCAAGGTGCGAAGCCTGAATAAGCAGCTTTACGGTATTATTCTTTTTTAAAGGCTTTATCACCTTTGATATTCCCGTTACCGCTTTGCCCAATCCGTGAATAAATTTAATGTTCCCTTTGTTTGCGACCTCTTCGCAGAGATCTACGGTTCTTCCGTCTTGCCAAGTAATCGCGTTGTAAACGGGTTTTCCAGTCTTTCTATCCCATAAAACGTTCGTACTCCTCTGAGTTACTATGCCCAATGCTGCGATATTTTTTGCATCTTTTGCATCTACATCGTCCAGAACTTTTTTGGTTACATTAACCGTTCTATCCCATATCTCTACGGGGTCTTGCTCACTCCATCCCGGCTTGGGGTGTATCTGAGTTATTTCCTCATATGCCCTGGATACTATGTTGTTCTCCTGATCTATAACAACAGCCCTTACCCCTGTGGTTCCCACATCATTTACCAGTATGTATTTGTCCATTTTTCACCTCGCTAAATTATATCTCCTCTCTTTGAAAATCCCTAAATAAATATTATATTGATTTCAGTATTTAAAATCTTTGCATACATCTTCCTACACCCAACTAACTTCAACGGTAGATAGATCTTTCATGCATTTTTTATTCCTTTAAGAATAACCTCAGATATGTCCAATACCTTAATTTTGTCATCCGCCTCTTTAAAGGCCTTTTCACAAGCAGGACAAGCCGAGACTATAGAATTACTACACTCTTTTAATTCAAGCACCCTATCTTTTGCTATCTCTGAAGAGAGTTTTTGATCTGTAACCCCAAGCATGCCTCCCGATCCACAGCACTTTGTATCTTTTTTGTTGAAATAGGTCTCTTTAAGCTTCAATTTTGAAATATTTTTCAATACTTCTCTGGGTTCCTCCGCTATCTCCAGTTTTCTTGAGAGAATACAGGGATCATGAAATACATATTCTTCATCCAATTCCATAGGACCAAGTTTGCCTTCCTCTATCAATTTTAAGAAAAACTGGGACGTGTGTTGCATCTCCACTTTTAGTCTGCTTTGTGGATACAATTCTTTAAATGTGTAGAGACATTCTGGACAGCTGAAAATTATGGTTTCACATTCAGTCTCCTTAATGGCATTTAGATTATGGTTCACAAATTTTTGAAAAGAGTCACGGAACCCCAAGACGTATAGGGGGGCACCACAGCACCACTCTTCAGATAATGTAGTATAATCTATCCCCGCTCTCTCTAGTATAGTTACTGTAGAATCAGCAACCTCTCTTCTTCCATTTAGAGTTGTGCACCCAGCAATGTATAAGACCTTTGATTTTTTATTTTTGTCTAAACATAGAGATTTAATACCGCCTTCATAGATAGTATGGTTTTCTTCCAACTTTTCTTTAAATTGCACCAATCTCTCAGGCACAAGCCCTTTTTTTACTAAATCATTTCTTACACCAATTAAAAGCTCCCCTATTGAAAAACCAAAGGGGCACCATTGTTTGCATGCATCGCAATTAACATCCTTATACATCAAATCTATGGCACTCTCGGAGGGTTGTATCTTACCTGTCTCCAGAAAATAGGCGATCTTCATCTTTCCTGCTGGCGATGAAGATTCAGACTTTTCAGCCATCGATACTGGACAATCAAACCTGCACATGTTTGGGCAGAGCGCACATTTAAGCAGGCTATCGATGTTGGCATCTCTTTTCTCTTTTGGTATATACTTCTTCTTTGCCGTTAAAAAATTGGTCACTAACTGTTTCTTTGTAGTAAAATCGGTTTTGAGAAGAGCATCAATCATCCAAAACTGTTTCTTAATTTTTTCAAGCATCTATATCACATCCCCATCTTCCCAGGATTCATTATATTTTTTGGATCTATACTTCCTTTTATTCTTTTAAGAGCATCAAAACCTTCTTTTCCCAACTCTTCTTTTAGCCATTGCGAGCGTATAATACCTATACCATGATGATGGCTTATCGAACCTCCAGCATCGATGCATGATTTCATTGCGGCATTCCACACAGACATGTAAAACTCCTCGGGTTTTACTCCTCCAGGTGCGGCTCCTCCAAACGTGAAGTAAAAGCATACCCCTTGGGGGTAAAAATGTGATGCATGAACAGAGGCAAACAACACCCCATTGACCGCTTTCATAGCTGAAATCATAGAGTTGCACAGATTTAAAGACTTATCCCAATTTACTGATACCTCAATAGTATCAAAGATTATGTCCAGAGGGGCAAAATCTGATGCCTCCTTGACATTAAATCTTGTCTCAAACCAGTGATTTACGGGTTCTTCTCTACAGGCTATACCTCTATAATCTTCGCAAATCTTTTTTGAGACCTTCTCTTCCAAATCAACCAGATCTTCATCCCCTTCCATCACCAAGATAAGCATACATCTTTTCTTTGCTTCGGGGGTTTGGTAAAAATGTCGGGAGGTTTCGATCTCATCATATAATCTAATAACTGCTGGGAATATCATCTTCCTCATAATCTTTCGAATAACTTCCAGGCCGTCTTCCAAATTTTCAAATGCATATGACATTAGCGTCTTCTTTTCAGGATAAGGCCAAATCTTCATGGTAGCCTCTGTAATGATTCCAAGTGTTCCTTCTGCGCCTATGAACAACCTTTCTATGCTAGGACCTGTCGAAGATTTTGGAACATTCTTTGATCTGATGATCTCTCCCGTTGGAAGAACACATTCCAAGGAGATTACCATATCGTCTATCTTCCCATATTTTGTAGAAAATTGTCCTGCTGCACGAGTGGAGATGTTACCCCCCAGAGCAGAGCAATAAATAGATTGTGGGCTGTGCCCCATTGTGTATCCTTCTTTATTCAGCATTCTTTCTAAATTCATAAGATTGATCCCAGGTTGAACCCTTACCTCCAAGTTTTTATCATTGATCTCTAAAATTTTATCCATCTTTTTTATATCAATTATAATGCCGCCTCTGGTAGGAATAGCACCTCCGACTACCCCCGAACCCTCGCCAAACGGTATAACCGGTATCTCTTCTATATTCGCAAGTTTAACAACGCCAGAAACCTGTTCTGTGTTCTCTGGCCAAACTATAAAGTCTGGAGTTGCTGGAGTTACCCCCTCAAGTATCCATCTCAAGGTTATTAGACAGTAATCCTTTGAGTAAGCTATTTTATCTATCTCTTCGTCTGAAACATTTTTTGAGGGCAAAACGTCACATAATTTCTCAAAGAGCTCTCTTTTTTTTTGCTGGGAGATCTCCTCTTTTTTTGAGTAATCAATTAACTTTGTCATTGCAATCACATAGAGCCTTAAATCTTTTTGATAATGTTATCTTTATAATAGTATTTAACTATTGTGACAATCAAACCTCCTTCATCCGTCAATCCTCACCTCAAAACAGATAAGGTAAAATTAAAATAAGGATAAAATTAGATGAAGCAAAGGTGAAGATGAGACTTAAACCATGCATCAAAGG
>RXIL01000079.1 GCA_004212085.1 Candidatus Methanolliviera hydrocarbonicum | reverse complement strand
CTGTTCCATCCTCGAGCTCAATAAAACCATAGCCCTTACTTGCACTAAACCATTTCACTGTTCCTGTCTTTCTCATATTTTTTACCCTTCCTTTAATTTAACTCCACTTTATCTGCCTGAAGACCTTTGTCGCCTTCCACAACTTCGAAACTTACCGCATCTCCATCTTCTAGGGTCTTAAATCCATCCCCTGCTATGGCAGAGTAATGCACAAATATATCCCCTGTTCCATCCTCGAGCTCAATAAAACCATAGCCCTTACTTGCACTAAACCATTTCACTGTTCCTGTCTTTCTCATATTTTTTACCCTTCCTTTAATGTAGCTGTTCGAGGGTTATTTTAGTCCTATAAAAACCTTTCTCAGGCATAGCCCCCCTCAAAAGTTTCCTGAAATTCACCCTCCCCCATCACAGAATTCATCCGAAGTTGGTTCAGAAAGCATATCCTCTTTTTCCTTCAGTCTTCTCTCTATCTCATCAACAGAAATAGATTTAGATTCAGAACGCCCTTTTAAGATAACCGGCTTCAACAAAAGAATATCGTAATACATGCCGTTGTCCAACAATGCCCAGGTCTTCTCTCTCGCCTCTTCTCCTTCTTTTTTTATCTCCTGAATGATTCCCTTTGTTCCCGTATTGGTATAGATAACTGCGTCGCCCACATCCATGAATCATCACCACTCCAAATATTTATATCTCCCAAACATTTTGGCCAGGATATTGGCAGTAGATTCTAAGGAGGAGTAGATAACTATCTCCTCTTCAGAAAAACGTTGAACTGCTCTTTGATCTGCGACGGTAGTCACAGGGATGATCGGCTTCTCATATTTTTTCATCAATTCAATTATTTTAGCCACATTATTTCTGTTTACTTCGTCATAAAATGTGGTAAAACCTTCCGTCTTTTGATTTGTTGGGTTAATACCACCCAGAATATATCCAGATGCTATTACGGCATCGATACCGTCTGATTTGACGAGAATATCCAATATATCTGGCATCTTTCCTTCAATGACCCCCTCCATCATTGCAACTAGGTCAACCGGGTTTCCTTTACTCCAATAGGGTGGAAGAATCTTGTCAAGTGCCTCAAGTACCTCTTCATCCAACTCCGGAACTTCTAATCCCGCATCCTCACACGCATCAGTGGCAACAACACCATATCCTCCTCCCCATGTGACAATACCAACCTTATTCCCTTTTGGGAGTGGTAAATACAAAAATGCCCGTGCTAAATCTGTTATTTCATTAACCGTGGACGCCTCGGTTATTCCACACTGTTTGAATGCAGATTGATATACCTTACTTGATCCGGCCAATGCTCCAGTGTGTGATGCTGCCGCCATCACCCCTTTTGCGGTCTTACCAGCTTTATATGCTATAATTGGCTTTTTTAATGAAACCCTCTTTGCCACATCCATAAACTTTCTGCCATCGCGCACTCCTTCCATATATAGAACAACGACCTTCGTCTTTTGATCGGAATCAAGATACTCGAGGTAATCGGCGATATCGATATCTGCGGCATTGCCACAGCTGACGAATTTGTTGAAGCCCAAACCCATCTCTCCCCCAAAAGAGAGTATATTTGTGCCTATGTTACCACTCTGCGAGATGAAAGAGATGGGGCCCTTTTTTGGTGTGACCGGTGGCATCAATGCGGATAGACTTACGGGAGCGGAATATATCCCCATCGTGTTGGGGCCGACCAAAGGAACGTTCTTGCCTCGTACAACATCGACGATCCTATTCTCAAGCGCTGTTCCCCCATCCCCCGCCTCAGAAAAACCACCCGACAATAGGATTATAGATTTAACGCCCTTATCAACGCATTCCTCAATATGCGAGAGGCATGTTTCAGATGGTCTGACGATGATCGCCAAATCTACCTCCCCAGGAACGTCTTTGATATTTTTGTACACTTCCATGCCGAGGATCTCTTCTCCTTTGGGGTTGATTAGATATATACCCCCATCAAAACTGTTCATCAGGATATTTGATGGTATGATACACCCCCATTTTACCGGATTGGCAGAGGCACCGACGATCGCCACCGATCTTGGCTCAAATATAGCTGAAAGATCTTTCACCTTTGTTCCCCCCTTAAGTTCATTGCTATTATAAAAAGCATTCGATTGGGTTATCCAAAATGCAGAAAAGTTTAATATCAAACCCCCCGAAAGGTAAATTCGATGAAGGTTGCGATAACGAGACCTGCGGTTTACCTTACGGAGTCCATCGCGATTGCGAGATCTTATGGATTTGATACATTTGCTGCCCCAATGATATTGCTCCGTCCTGTGGAGGATCCTCGATTCGATTCATTCATCCATCGTTTATTCGAGGAAGAGGTAGATTTCGTCATCTTCACGAGTGCCAATGGTGTAAGATACGCTTTTGATCTTGTCAGGTCCCAAGAACCGTTTATAAATGCTTTAAATCGCACAAACGTCGTTGCCATAGGCCCAAAAACGGATAAATCTCTTAAAGAGAAGGGAATAACTGCTAAGATAATTCCAAAAGAATATAGCTCTCTTGGCATTGTGGATATCCTCTCTCCCATTGTGGATGGAAGAGATGTGGAGATAATAAGGAGCGACCGCGGAAACGTAAAATTGAATGAAAGTCTAAAACGTGCAGGAGCAATCGTCCACGAGGCAAATGTCTATACGGGAGTTTCTCCGGACGGATCCTGGTTGGTTCGGGCAAAAGAACTGATAAAAAAGATATTGGATAGGGATATAGACGTGCTCACGTTCACGAGTGGTATGACCGTGAATAACTTCTTTGAGATCGTGAGGGAGATGGGGCTCTACGAAGAGATGAGGGAGATTTGCGGTGAAATGTTGATCGCGGTGATAGGAAGAGAGACAGCGAGGGCGCTTAGAAATTTTGGGGTGAACGCCGACGTGATCCCCAACGCATACACATTTGAGGCTATGATGGATGCGGTATTTTTAAATAGATGTGTGAGATAAGGTGTCTACTAAATGACTACGGTTTATGATGTTCCGGGAAATATATTAGTAGGAAAATTGGCGGAGAAGCTCAAAGACGATGGTAAGATCGTTCCGCCTGAATGGGCGAAATATGTGAGAACAGGAGTGAATAAAGAGATGCCCCCTGTGGAAGAGGATTGGTGGTACAAGAGGTGCGCTTCTATGGCGAGGAGAATTTATATAGATGGCCCTGTTGGGGTAGGGAGACTCCGGGTATATTATGGAGGACGTAAAGATAGAGGGGCAAAGCCATACAGGTTCAAAAAAGGAAGCGGATCGATCGTTCGTAAGGGGCTTCAACAGTTAGAGGCAGCCAATATCGTTAAAGTGGCGAAGAGAGGTAGAATTATGACGCCAGAGGGGACATCTTTTCTTGATAGGACGGCTTATGAACTAAAAAAAGAGCTTGAGNAAGATATACCCGGTCTAAAGAAATACTGAAAATTAGGAAGACTGCACAATGGCTGACGAGATAGAGGAGATCAAGAGAAGAAGATTACAACAGATGATGGCGTCACAGCAGGATCAACTCTTGCGACAGGATCAGGAAGAAGCCTTCAAAAGAGAACACGAGGTGAAAAAAAAAGAGGTTTTAAGAAAGATAATGATGCCAGAGGCAAGAGAGAGATTAAACAACATAAAAGTGGCAAAGCCAGAGTTTGCTATGGCGATCGAAGAGCAGCTGATAACTCTTGCATCGAGTGGAAGATTAAAGTCGATGATAACCGACGAACAATTGAAGACGCTACTTGGTCAGATACAGCCGAAAAAGAGAGATATTAAGGTAAGAAGAATATGAGGACTGCCGTGCTCTTCAGCGGCGGAAAGGACAGCTCTCTTTCGGCATTAATGCTTTCCAAATATTTTGAAGTGGAGCTCCTGACATTCACCTTTGGACTATCGCAGAACTGGAGATCTGCCGAGAGATCGGCGAAGAGACTGGGGTTGCCTCATAAAAAGATTGATTTCGGGAGTGGTGTGATTGAAGAAGCTACAGATATGATGATTAAGGATGCTTTTCCAAGGAATGGACTAAATTTAGTCCATAAAAAAGCTTTGGAAATAGTCGCAAATCGAAGATTTTTGAGCACCTCTGCCAAAGAATATGAGATTATAGCGGATGGAACCAGGAGAGATGATATATCTCCTCAGCTAACGCTTGCAGAGGTGAGAAGTTTGGAAGATAGCTACGGCGTCCATTACGTGAGACCGTTGTTGGGTTTTGGAAGAAAACTCATCGACGAACTCGCAGGTAGGTTCTTCATCGTCTCGGAAGGGGAAAATCTCCCAGAGAGGGCCGATTACGAGGGTGAGATCAGGTGTTATATGAGAGAGAATTATGATGAAGAGATGGTAGAGAAGATATTTCCGAGCAGACACGTTCATTCGAGGGTTTTGGGATTGAAGAGCTGCCGCTCTTTCAACTCGGGTGCTACCTTCGGTAGCACTTGAAAACAAAAACCATAGGTTTTCGGTGAGAGATATGTCTAAAAAGACGAAGGGAATGAAAATAAGGCTTGCAAAGTATGCAAGGCAGAACAGAAGAATTCCAGCATGGGTGATCGTCAGGACCAATCGAAATGTGAGAACGCACCCGAAGAGGAGGCATTGGAGAAGGACACGGTTAGATAAATGATTGCAAATCGGAGATTTACAAATGAAGAGAGGTGTTTTAATTGGTAGAAGAGGAGAGAATATATACGATCCCACTTAGAAAGGCTTTTTTAAAAGCCCCACGGTGGAAAAGGAGCAATAAGGCGATAAAAGAGGTTAGAAAATTCCTTGCGAGGCACATGAAGACGAGTGAAGAGAAGGTATATCTGGATGCATCGATAAACGAGAAGATTTGGGAGAGGGGATCTCAAAAACCACCGTCCAAGATACGCGTTAGAACGATTAAGTCGGAGGACGGAGAGGTGGAGACCGAGTTGGTCAGTGATTGAAGTCAAAATCAAAGATTTTGAGCAGGAAGAAACAGATTCATGAACTTCGGTGGAATGTCAAATATTGGGATCTTCATCTCTGTCACGGAAGATTATGCTATCGCTTCGAGTCTCATCAAAGACGACGAGATGAAAGAGATCGAAGAGAGATTAGGTGTTGAGGTTATCAAGACCTCGATCGGTGGATCTCTCCTAGTGGGATCTCTCGTCTGCGGCAACTCTAACGGTTTTTTGGTCTCCCGATATATACTAAATTCAGAGATTAAAGTGATAGAGAATAAGGTTAATATTAAAAGATTTCCAGATAGGATGAACGCCTGTGGTAATGTCATATTGGCCAACGATACGGCGGCTGTCGTGCATCCAGAGGTGTCTGATAGATCTATACGCCTAATAGCGAGGTTTTTGGATGTGGACGTTTATAAAGGGTCTGTTGGGGGATATAAGACCGTTGGAACGGCCGCATCAGTAACAAATAAAGGTTTATTGGTCAATCCATATACGAAGGATAAAGACTTCGAACTGCTCGAGAAGATCTTTGATATACCCATCGGGGTAGGGACGATCAATTTTGGTTCTCCTCTGGTCGGTTCGGGGGTCATTGCAAATTCAAAAGGTTATTTAGTCGGCGAAGAGACGAGAGGGCCAGAGATTGCGAGAGTAGAAGAAGTGTTTCAGCTCATTTAATCTAAAGGAGGGGAAGTAAGATGAATGGTAAAGAAGAAGTTGAATCAGAACTGCAGAAACACGTTGTACTATACCGAAGTTATGAAGAGCAGATGGTGGCGTTACAGCAACAAAAAGCTCTCATGGAGATGTCTATAAAGGAATGCAGTGGCGCAACGGACTTTATTGTACTTTTAGACAAAAAGGATCGTGGTGATCATGATGTCGAAACACTCGTGCCCATAGGTTCGGGCACCTTCATAAGCGCGACGATAAAAGATCAAGGTAAGGCAATGGTGAGTATTGGCGGGGGATATAGTGTAGAGAAAGATATTAAAGATGTAAAACAATTTTTGGAAGAGAAGAAGAAAAATTTGAGCGACTCACTCGTTAAAGTGGATAGTAAATTGGCTCAAGTTGGGCAGACGCTCACCTACCTACAGGCAAAGATAGAAGAGATAACGAAGAAGTAGACATGTTTAAATCCTTAAGAGATAAATTTACGTCTTTTAAGCATTCCGTCGGAAAAACGGTTCATAAAAAGAAAAAGGCAGAGGGGATAGAGGTTTCCTCTGGCACAACAGCCGAAGAAGTCACTGACACACAAAAGACTCCGTCTTTGAGTATAGAGAAAGAGAAGACGAAGAAGAAAGAGAAGAAAGAGAAGGTAGGATTAAAAGATAAAGCAAAAGCTCTCATCATAGAAAGAGAGACGATATTAGATGAAAAAGATCTCGATGGGCCATTATGGGAACTCGAAATATCTCTTATGGAGGGAAATGTGGCACTGCCCGTAGCTGAAGAGATCGTATCGAATGTAAGAGAGGAACTCATAGGCGAAAAGAAGAGGATATTTTCCAATACGGAAGAGATCGTTGAAGATGCCCTCAAAGATAGTATTAAAAATGTGATAAAAAATGACGGCCCTCTCTTCGACGAGATGATAATTGAGGGTGATAAACCCGTTGTGATCCTCTTCGTCGGGGTAAACGGGACGGGAAAGACCACCACGATAGCCAAGGTTGCAAAGAGACTTATGGATAATGATTACTCGGTGGTGATCGCATCAGGAGACACGTATAGGGCGGGGGCACAGGAACAGATCGAGACTCACGCGGAGAGGCTCGGTTTAAGACTGATAAAACACCAGTATGGTGCAGATCCATCTGCCGTGATATACGACGCGGTGGAACATGCTAAAGCAAAAGGGAAAGACGTCGTTCTCGCGGACACCGCGGGCAGGATGCATACAGATTTAAACCTGATGCGGGAACTTCAGAAGATAAAGAGGATAAATTCGCCCAGATTAACGATCTTTGTCGATGAGGCGATAGCGGGGAACGATGCCGTGGAGAGGGCAAAACAGTTCAACGAAGCTGTTGGGATAGACGGCTCCATATTGTCCAAACTGGATGCGGATGCAAGGGGGGGTGCCGCGATCTCGATACCTTATGTGACGGGAAAGCCGATATTCTTCTTCGGTGTCGGGCAGAGATACGAGGATTTAATAGTCTTTGATGAAGATTGGCTCTTGGGGAAGATCTTTGGTGAAGAATGAAGGGGGTTCGAAATGATTCTAAATAACTTGGGGAGTTCCTTAAAGGAATCATTAAGAAAACTGGCGAGATCGAATAAGATAGACAAAAGAACCGCGGAAGAACTGGTTAAAGATATCCAGAGAGCACTCTTGCAGGCGGATATTAACGTAAAGCTTGTGATGAAGCTCTCCAACAACATAAAGACGAGGGCAATAAAAGAAGAGGTCATAGAGGGGTTTGATGCGAGGGAACACATCTCCCGCGTCGTTTATGAAGAACTTGCAAACATTCTCGGCAGAGGAATCGATTTAGAGTTAAAAGGTCAGACTATAATGATGGTAGGCCTCCAGGGNTCNGGTAAAACCACCACAACGGCCAAGCTGGCGAAGTATTTTCAGNGGAAGGGCTTAAGGCCGGTTGTGATATGCGCCGATACTTTTCGGCCGGGAGCTTATGAACAGCTCTCTCAACTATGCACGGCAAATGCTATTCCATTCTACGGGGATAAGGGCAACAAAGATGGGGTAGAGATCGTAAAGAAAGGACTTAAAGAGAAGAAAGAGTACGATGTTAAGATCATCGATACCACCGGAAGGCACGCACTCGAGAAAGAATTGATAGCAGAGATGGAAGATATAGATAAGGTTTTAGATCCAGATCACAAATTTCTCGTCCTTGACGCGGCGATCGGGCAGGAAGCGGAAGAACAGGCCAGAGCATTCGGTGAGTCCATCGGTATCACGGGGGTGATAATAACAAAACTCGATGGAACGGCAAAAGGTGGTGGAGCCCTTTCGGCTGTCTCTGAGACAAATAGCGGAATCGCCTTCATTGGTACGGGAGAGAAGATGGGCGATATCGAGAGATTTGACCCGGAAGGTTTCATCTCAAGACTCGTCGGCATGGGAGATCTGAAGGCGTTGATGGAGAGGGTGGAGGAATCCATCACGCCAGAAGATATGGGTGTAGAAGAGATACTCAAGGGAAAGTTCACATTAAAGGAGATGTACAAACAGTTTCAGGCGATAAATAAGATGGGGCCACTTAAACAGATAATTCAGATGATACCGTTCGGTGGATTCGGGGTAGATATCACGGACAAAGACTACAATAAGACAAAGAATAAACTCGGGAGATACAAGGTAATAATGGACTCCATGACGGACTTTGAACTCGAGAACCCCTCCGTCTTGAACGGAAGCAGGATAAGAAGGGTAGCAATAGGCTCCGGATCAGATACAAACGAGGTGAAAGAGCTCATCAGGTACTACAGGATGATGAAGAAGGCGCTTGGCGCTTTCAAGGGCGGGAAGATTTTGGGTATGCCGAAGAATCTGATGAAGATGTTTGGCAAGCAGGTNTGAGATCTTCGACCTCTTCTTTCTTTTTCACACGCTATCAANGTGCATCGATTCTTTCTTTAACCTTTCCAACNACCGCTGGCACGACATCNCCGATCCTATCAAAAAATCTCAGATGTACCAGCGCATCAAAAGGTGTCTCACCCTCGTTGATCAGTATGAGTTTCGCACCGGCATCCAACGCGTACCTTGGCATATCGGCAGCAGGGCGAACGACAAGGGATGAACCAATTATGATGAATAGATCACATCTCATCGAATGTTCCACCGCAAGTTTCATCTCTCTTCCGGGCATCGGGTCGCCGAAGTTGACCACGGATGAGATCAGTCTTCCACCGCAATTCGGACATCTCGGCTGATCTTCTATAATTGGAGAAGGTCTATAACCCGGACCATGCTTGAGATCGTCCCAACCCACATCCTCCTTATTGAATAGTTCATCACAGCTAAGACAACGCATCAATGTATGGTTGCCGTGCAACTCCGCTATCTTATCTGGACGAATTCCGGATCTCAGATGGAGATTATCGACGTTCTGTGATATTAGAAAGTCCAGCTTTTCCATATCTTGAAGTTCTACAATCGCCATATGCGCTGGATTCGGTTCAACGGATGACCAGTCGCTCGGGGGTGCTGGAAGACCTCTGGCTCGCCTCGTCCAGACGCCGTCTGGCCCTCTAAAATCTGGCAAGCCAGATTCTGTGCTTATTCCGGCTCCGGTGAAGACCACGAGTTTTTTAGCTTCTAAGATCCACCTCGCGGCGGTCTCAATCTTATCGTCAAGTTCCCCCATTTTATCTGATATTTGACCTATAATTACATTTACTTCATAATGAATCTTTATATATTTATCGACCCCTCTCTATTAAGAAGATAAAAAGATTCGTCTGGCGATAGTTATTATCTTAAGGATAAAGGAGGGTTTTTATGGATCAGATCAGGCTAACATACGAAAAGGGAACGATCTTGGTAAAAGGGAATATAAGAGTACCCAACACGGCGTGGGATTCCAGATCAAACGCTCACAGGGCGATGGCAATCTACTACAAAGATATCCTCGATTATTTAGAGAGGTCAAAGATCGACTTCTCCGATGATGTTTTAGAATTAATTCCCGCTCCTTTCTTCAAATCTTCCATAAAATTGAGGAGATATCAGCAGGACGCACTCGACTCCTGGCTGATGGCGGAGAAAAGAGGGGTGATCGTCCTTCCAACGGGCTCAGGTAAGACTTTGATCGCACTTAAGGCCATATCCACCCTCAATCTATCTGCGATCGTTATTGTGCCAACATTAGACCTGATAGGGCAGTGGAGATCTCGAATATCAGAGGAGTTCGATGTGGCGGTGGGGATGTATGGCGGCGGAGAGCATATCCTGCAACCTGTCACCGTGGCAACTTATGATACGGCATACATAATGGCAGGAGAGATCGGAAACAGGTTCTCACTCGTAATATTCGACGAGGTGCACCATCTGCCTTCATCCGGATATGCGCATATCGCGGAGATGTTTGCATCTCCATACAGGATGGGTCTGACCGCAACATACGAGAGAGGGGACGGATTGCACTCGGAATTGCCGAGGTTGGTCGGAGGGAAGATATATGAGATCGACGTGGATGCCCTCTCGGGCAGGTATCTCTCCAACTATTCTTTGGAGAGGATAACGGTCGATCTCACGCCGGAGGAAGAGAAATTGTATGAGCACAATCGCGATATATTCAAAACGTATCTTCGTAATCATCATATCATCCTTAAGACACCGCGCGACTTCCAGCGATTTGTGATGAGAACGGGAAGAGACAGAGGCGCCAGAGAGGCATTACTTGCAAGAAACAGGGCAGAAAAGATAGCATTGAACTCCTCATCAAAGATAACCGCATTAAAGAAGATACTGAAGAGACATTTAGACGATCGGACGATCATATTTACCCAGCATAATTCATTGGTTCATCTCATCTCCAAAAAGTTTCTCATTCCCTCGATTACGTATAAGACGCCTCTAAAGGAGAGAGCGGAAATATTGAAGAACTTCAAGACAGGAAGATATAGATTGATCGTAACGTCCAAAGTTCTTGATGAGGGGGTGGATGTCCCGGAGGCGAGCATCGGGATAATATTGAGTGGCAGTGGCAGTCGTAGAGAATTTATCCAGCGATTGGGGAGAATACTTAGACCGAAGAGAAAAGCGGCGATATTGTATGAGATCGTATCCAGAAAGACCACAGAGGTTGGGACGGCGAGAAGAAGAAAGGAGCCTCTCTAATGTTGCCGAGTGAACTCTTGATCGCTAGAACGTATAAAGGCACGATAAAACCCGTATTTTCTCCTTTAACAGGCGAACGTTTGCAGATGGCGAAAGAGCTCCTAAATACCTTCTCCTCTTTCGTCGGCAAAAAGAAGGGGGAGCTTTCGGAAGTATTGGAATTGTATGAAGGGCTCGAGTATGACCATCGATTTATCCGGGGACTTACGACGATCTTGGAGAGGAGGTGCAGATTCGAATCAGTAAGCAAGATCGATCCAATAAAAGCGAGGAGATCGGTATTTGAAGAGGCGAATAGGACGTTGGTGATCGACGAAAAAAGGAGGGAGGAGGTTCTTACTTCTGTGGCTTCTTCTTTAAATGTTTCTGTAAGTGAACTGGAAAGGTCATTATGGGCTGATTACGAAGAAGAACTCATATTAAAAGATTTTATTACTATAAAGCCCGAATATCTTTTGAAATCATACAATTTGTCACTCGCCCAAACTATGCTCTTCAATGCCATGAACACGAACTTTGCCGTCGGGAATAACTATCAACGGATATTTGGGCGGCTCAAGTATCTTGGGCTGATGTACTCGATCGAGCATGATGAAAAAGAGAGGTATAGGGTCTTTGTTGATGGACCGTTGTCATTATTCAAGTTCACAAAACGATACGGGACATCTCTGGCAAAGCTTCTGCCCACGATAATGACGGCGGATTCATGGGAGGTGGATGCCGATATCGTGAGGGATGTTGGGGGCGTTCCTCGGGTATTAAAATTCCATATAGATGTTAAGGAGAGGGATAAATTTCCGGAACTTTCTGGTTCTGGTGAAGAAAAATTCGACAGTGATGTTGAGTTAAATTTTTTCAACGGATTCAACTCGTCTAAGACGGGCTGGACGCTTATGCGGGAACCGGAGATGATGATCGCCGGCCCTTACGTCTTTATACCAGATTTCATATTTGAGAAGGGCGAGATTAAGTGTTACATGGAGATCGTCGGTTTCTGGACGGAAGATTATCTCAATAAGAAGATTGGAAAATTAAAGGCGATAGAGGAAGATAAGATGATCATTGCAGTCGATGAATCACTCGCATGTTCAAGCATACGTGACATAGGGGGAGGAAAGGAGATCATATTTTATAGAAAAAAAGTCCCATTAAAACCCATATTGCGTTTTTTACGCGGTATTGAAGAGAAACATATTGAGTCAGAACTGAATAGGTTGAAGAGCACAAAGATTAAGCTTGAAGGTGGAGTTTTAAATGTCGCCGAGGCTGCTCGTCATTATGGGGTGAGCAGAGGCGCGATGAAGAGATTGCCTCTCCTAAACTATAAGATGATGGGAGATGTGATCGTCAGCGAAGATACCGTAAGGTCGCTTTCAGAGATGATCGAAGGGTGTGATAACTACGCCGATGTGGTCGGTTTGATAGAATCTAAGGGCATACCTGGAAAGAACGCACCGTTGATATTGGAAGCGATTGGATACACCGTGAAATGGGATGGACTTAATATAGAGGATGCGAAGGTTGTAAAATCAAAATCGAAAGCGGAGGATTAAATTTTAATCTTGGGCTCGTGTGGTAGTGGACGATCCTTTCGGATTCCGGATCCGACAACCCGGGTTCAAATCCCGGCGGGCCCGTAACTAAAATAGAATAATCCTCGGGTACCAATTGGTTTTCGAGCACAGCACGGAGAAGATCAAAGTCTCTGCCTTCTCTTCTGGTCAGCCCAAAGTTTTCTGAAGAAGTAAAAGTACTCGTAGAGCCGAAGTCTATCTCTCGCGTATATTATCTCGTGGTCTCTTATCACCTCCATCTTCAGATAGAGGGGCAGAAGCTCAAATATCTTTATATCCAATCTTCCATCCAATCCCCCAACCTTTAGCGTTCTCTTATAGAGAAGATACGGATCCACGCCCGGGGCGACGATGCAGATGTCCACGTCACTTCGTGCACTTTCCTCTCTCTTTGCGTAAGAGCCCCAGATCAATATTGCGTCTATGCGCTCTTCTTCACCCATTTCTCAACCCAGCCGGAAAAGCCATCGATCTCTCCCAACAACTCTTCTATCCCCATCATTGCCAGCTCTTCATCTATCCTGTTGTACAGGTGAACGATCCTGTTTCTTAGACCGTTGGCCCTTATAAGACTATCTTTCCTCCTCTTAGCTTCTATCACCCGCTCTATATTTGTGTAGTCGTCTTCAGGTGGTATGCCCTTATCCCTACAGATCATTGCCACGAGATCCAATGATGCCTCCACGGATTCCTGAAACGCTTTATAGATGGCCAATACCGTTTTTTCGTCTCTCTCCTCTCCAAGCCATCCTTCGATCTGTCCCTCTCTCTTCGAGATAAGCGAGATCTTTTCGAGGTACCTCTTCACCCTACGCTCTTCCATAGGCATGAATGTATATTGCTCTTCTCTGTTAAATCTTTATCGTCTTCAGAAGCTCTGCAGATGAAAAAGATGAAGACTTCGAAATGGTCGATCGAAATATTCTTCAGGGTATTCTTCATGTATATAACTTCTTATTCAAAGAGAGATGTTCACGAGGAGAAGGTATAAGTATGGGTGAAAAAGAAGGAAAATATCCGCCATAAAGAACGTTCTATATTGTAATAGGAGACGATCAGATGTCAAAAGAGATTTTTCCAGGAATTTTTAAGTTCGATATACCGCTCCCAAATAATACATTAGGGCATCTCAACTCGTATCTCGTAAGAACCGACGAGGAATGCACACTAATAGACACTGGATTAGATCTAAATGAATCTTTTGAGGAATTGAACCGATCGCTGAATGAAATAGGCATTCAACCGAAGGATCTAACAAATATTCTGTTGACGCATTTCCACATCGATCACATCGGTTTGGTCTCGCGTTTAAGGAAGATCTCGGATGCGAAAATTATCTTCTCCGCTAAAGAGGCAGAATTATTGAGATCGACCTCTTCGAACTTGGAGAATTATTCAGACAATTTGGAAGAGTTTTACAGGATTAACGGAGCGCCGCCAGAGATTTTCACGTGGGCTCGCATGACGGGTCTGGTAAACCTCGATGATAACTATAAACTGCTCAGAAAGCCGGACATTTCGTTGAGAGACGGAGAAAAAATTTCATTTGGGGAGTATGATTTCGAGGTGATCTTGACACCGGGACATTCCCCGGGGCATATCTGTCTCTATGAACCGGAATGGCAATTCTTGATAGCTGGAGATCACATATTGCCAGGAATCACGCCCAACGTCACCCAGAGGGACGAAGACGGTCATCCGTTAACCGACTACCTTGATAGCCTCGAGAAAGGGGGAAGAGTATTTTATAGTAAACCCTCCTGACCTTCTATAAGCGTATTTTAAGATCGGCAGGTCGGTCATTTCGAGGATCTTTCCTATCCTCTTTCTCATAAAACTCCGAGGGAGCAAGTTCGCCCGCCACCACTATTTGTGAATACCGTGTCTTTCTATCCTCGAAGAGTAAACGAGATCGATTATGAAGATGATCACGAAATCGTAGAGGTGATGTTTTCAGAGACACAAAAGACGTCCGCATAAGAGCCGAAAGAAAAAACCCAATAAAATCCCGCTTTATTAAAAAAGAAAAAATTTGTTTTATTAATTTTTCTATCTCCATCAGGCGTGAGAGCAATCGCTCCAAGTTTCCGGTAAGCGCATTCCACAAAAATCAAAGAATTTTTAAGCACATTCACAAACCCGATCAGTCCTCCAAAGATCGCCTCGGGAATGCCGCAACCGAGCAGGAAACCGGGCGCTTTGAACAGTTTGCTCCCCCCATCGCTGATTTTTATCTGTTTTCTCTATTAAACATTTCCTATAATCTTACTGCCTCTCTCATCACTTCTTTTATAAACGAATTCTCCTCTCTCATCCCCTCAAATTCTTTTATGCTGTACACCAACGGCTCTATCGGCAGGTCGGTCATTTCGAGGATCTTTCCTATCCTCTCAAAGAATCTCTCTTTAAAATCTCCGATGATCATCAGGTCTATGTCGCTACCCTCGTGGATCTCTCCCCTTGCGAATGACCCATAGAGATATACTTTGCATCCAAACTTCTCTTTTAGTTCGCCTGCAAAATTTTTTACTTCTTCAAGAATTTCTTCACGTCTTCCAATATCAATTCTGCATAACTTACGCATCTCTCTGCATCCTCTTTCTCATAAAATTCAGAGGGAGCAAGTTCGCCCGCCAAACCGTTTGGGTATCTCGTCGGAATATAAAACATATCTAGATGACGTGCTGGAGATTCAACCGTCGAAAACTCCCCCTCTATCTTCTTGCACGCCCCGACTAATTCTTTTAACGCGTGCGTGATGATGGACGTATAACCATTCTCGTATAGGAAGTCCTTCAAAGCCTTTTCCGCACTCTGTTGCGACTGAAAACAAGCCCAATCATAGTGGCCATCCTTCAAACTATCTTTTGCGGCTTTTAGGTCTGATTCTGCCTGTACCATCCATTTCTTCACCCCTCTCATATCGCCTCCAGAATGTCTTCCATATCGAATGAGCTCGTCTTCATCCGGCTCCAGATACAACTCGATAGCGCTCAAGCGAAGCTTGGCATGCCAAAAATCTTCGATTTTTGAGCACCTCTTTGATGTTTTTTAATGCTTCTTCCCTCGTCTCTCCCTGTGAGATACAGCCTGGTAGGGATGGCACGTAAACGGTATATCCTCTCTCTTCCTCTTCTTCTAATACGACCGTCATTCTCATCTTATGATCCTCCTTTGAGATCTCTTCACCCACCAAAATTATATAGATACGTGTAGATCTTCTCCGTTAAATCTTTATCGTCCCACCTCGCCGTTTGGGATCTAAGAAAAATCAAAGATTTTTAAGCACGTTCACAAATCCGATCAGTCCTCCAAAGATCGCCTCAGGAACGCCGCAACCGAGCAGGAGACCGAGAAAAAAGTTCTCACGAATCTTTTAGTATAACTCCTCACATGATCCCAGCCTTCTTCAACACCGTCTTTATCTCCGCAAGCTCCCCCTCGATGTAA
>RXIL01000062.1 GCA_004212085.1 Candidatus Methanolliviera hydrocarbonicum | reverse complement strand
TTCCAGATTCCATCTTTAGATTCATCTTCTTCCCTAAGATACCCACAAGGAGAGGAATGCCTGTTGAGGCACCTTATGGCCTTAGGAAGATTGAGGCGAAGCTACTGGACGAGGGTTTCGGTGCTTTGACAACAACCCCCAATCATCTTAAAGATTACATCCGCGAAGCCGACGTTCTCTGTCTTCATACGATGGATCCGTTCGGTTGGGGACCCTCATCCAGCACATTCACGAAGGTCTTGAAGACGGGAAAACCCTTCGTGGCGAGGTACTTCGAACGACTATTGGATAGAAAAGAGGTAGTGCGAGCAAAAGAGAGGGGGTTAAAGATCATCGTCGGTGGCCCCGGGGCCTGGCAGTTCAGGTACGATACGGAATTCTTGGAGAGACACGACATAGATTCCGTGATGATCGGAGAGGGAGATCTCGCAGTAATTGATCTGGCAAGGAGGGCATTGGACGGTGAAGAACTTCCGCAATTCTATGATGTTAAAAAAGAAGACATTCCGACCGTTGAAGAGATACCGGAGATAAAGAATCCATCTATAAATGGGCTTATAGAGGTTGGAAGAGGGTGCGTGAGGCATTGTAAGTTCTGTGAGGTGGCAAAGAGGCCTTTGAGGTGGTATCCTCTTGAAAAGATCGAGAAGGAGATGAAAGTAAACGCAAGGAGAGGTAATGCCAAAAATGTAATCTTACACGCCGAGGATGTCCCTCTATACGGATCCAAGAACACGATTCCTGCAAGAGAAAAAGTCTTGGATCTGATGAAACTTGCTAAAAGGTACAACGATGACGTGGCGTGGAGCCACGCATCAATCGCAGCGGTAGCCGCCGATCCGAAGTTGATAGAAGAATGTTCCGAGGTCATTCTGGACGAAAAACAGAGTTGGTGGGGAGCAGAGGTAGGCATAGAGACGGGCAGTCCGAGACTCATGAAGGAGACGATGGCTGGAAAGGCCCATCCGTTTGATATAGAAGAGTGGCCCGAGATCGTTAAGACGGGTATGGGAATAGCAAATGACAATAATCTGGTGCCTGCCTGTACTCTGATAGTTGGATTGCCGGGCGAAGAGGAAGATGATGTGATCAAGACGATCGAGCTGGTCGAGGATTTGAAGGATTACAAAAGTCTTATAGTACCTCTCTTCTTCGTTCCTCTGGGGCAACTCACAAAGGAAGATTGGTTTGAGGCCGAAGAGGTGACGGAGCTTCAAAGAGAGCTCTTGATAATGTGTCTAAAACATGGCCTAAGGTGGTCGAGAGCTTTTGTGGATGACTACTATGAAGAAGGAATGCGTGGCAAACTTCTCTCTTTTCCGATGAAATATTTCATACGCGCGATAAAGAGAAGGGCAAAGAAGGAAGGATTCATTTAACGCCGGGGAAGGGATTCGAACCCCTGCGTTCCCGTGGAACAACGAGTCTCGAGCTCGTCGCTTTAGTCCGCTCGGCCACCCCGGCATTTGAAAGAGATCGTTTCGTATTACTTTTAGGATACATCCTTAAAGTCTTAATATTTATCTTCTTCTGTTTAATTCTTCCTTCCCCTGGAGCAAAAGTTTTATTACTGTTCTTATATTATTTCTGGACAAACAAAGGGAAAGATAAATAGATATAAAACCAATGGTTGAGAGGTGAACAAAATGACAATAAAAACGTATGAGGAATACCTTGATCGGTTGAAGAGGATGAAAAAGAACATCTACATAGACGGAGAAAAAGTCGATCGAATGGATGAAAGGCTTCAGGGGCAAATAAGGGTTATACGAGAGACCTACGATCGTGCAAACGACCCAGAGTTTGAAGACGTCTGCACGGCCACGTCTCATCTGACGGGTGAGAAGATAAATAGATTCTGTCATATTCACCAGAGCAAAGAAGATCTTCTAAAGAAGCAGAGGATGACAAGGCTCCTCTGCCACAGGACCGGGGGGTGCATCATGAGATGTATGGGAATAGACGCCATGAACGCACTTTCCGTCGTCACATACGAGATGGATCAGTTCTTTGGAACAGATTACTATAAAAATTTTGAGAACTATCTCAGATATTTCCAGGAGAATGATATATGTGCCAACTGCGCCCAGACAGATCCAAAGGGGGACAGATTGAAGAGGCCCCACGAGCAAGAGGATCCAGATCTATATCTAAGAATCGTTGAGAGTAGAGATGATGGCATCGTCGTAAGAGGCGCTAAAATCGATAACACAACCGCTCCGGTATCAGATGAGATAATAGTCGTACCCACAAGGTTTATGGCGGATGAAGATAGCGACTACGCCGTTTCATTCGCCGTTCCGGCCGATTGGGAAGGGATAAAAATGGTTACCAGACCCGCGACCCAGTTTAGAAGAGAGAAGTTGAAGGCACCAATTGCAGAGATAGGCGATGCGGAGGCATTCACGATCTTTGATGATGTCTTCGTTCCAAGAGAGAGGGTCTTCATGGATGGGAAGGGCGATCCAAGACAGACACCATTTGCGGGTTTTCTTGCCCTGCTCTTTGCCCACTATCATAGACACTCATACACGGGTTGCAAACCTGCTGTATCGGAGTGTTTGGCCAGCGCATCTGCGCTTGTGGCAGAATACAACGGGATCGAACGGGAAAACCACGTGAGGGAAAAGATATCCCATTTGATTGGTACGGCGGAACTAGTATTTGCTGCCGGTCAGGCAAGTGCCTACCGTGCAGAGAAGTCGGCATCTGGAACGTATATACCAGACGAAGTCCTGACCAACGCCGGCAGAAGACTTGCAGGGGAGGAGATCTATAACGAGTTTAAGATCCTTGCGGATCTTGCCGGAGGGTTACCGGCCACGCTGCCTCTTGAAAAAGATTTCTACTCGGAGGAGACGGGAAAACTTCTAAACAAGTACATGATGAGAAATCCGAATATATCATCAGAGAACCAACACAGATGCTTCCGAGGCATAGAAAACGCGTTGGTCTCTGATCTCGCAGGTGTGATGCAGGTGGCGGGATTGCATGGTGGAGGGTCTCCCCAGATGGAGACGATCACGATGATGGCGAGGTACGATACCGAGCGTTTGAAGGATATAGCGAAATATCTCTTCGGGATAGAGAAAGAGTTACATAGATACGAGAGACCTACGGTGACCCCCAGGAAGATGTTGGATAGGTTTAAGAAGATGTACGGAGTTCAAGAAAAGAATGATTGAAACGGAGTTTTAATATGCTAAGGATTGGAACAGTCGGTCCGACGTTCCCTCCTTTTGAGGGTATAGCAAAGACGGCAAAAAATATTGAGGAGAAGGGATACGCTTCTATATGGTTCCCTGATCACCTGATGGGATGGTGGCCACAGTCGATCTGGACGCCCGAAATCGTTGGCGGGTTTGCCACATACAGCCCCCATACCTTCTTTGAGACGGCGCTCTCAATAGCGGCTGCCGCATCTGCAAGCAGAAACCTAATCGTTGGATCTGCCGTAACGGAACCGATCCGGCGCCATCCCGCGATGATCGCCCAGAGTTATGCCACACTGGAACACATAACGAAAGGAAGGTGTATTCTCGGCATCGGGGCGGGAGAGAAGGAGAATGTCGAGCCGTACGGTTTGAGATACGAGAAGATAGTGAGCAGATTAGAAGAGTCACTGCAGATAATCAGGCTCTGCTGGAATTCCAAGAGAGACGAACTTTTAAACTTTGAAGGAGATTTCTGGAAGTTAAAAGATGCCGTATTTGAGTTGCCTCCATTNAAAGAGAGGCCGCCGATCTGGATCGGAGGTGTTAGAGAACGAATGTGCAGACTCGTCGGAAGATACGGAGATGGCTGGCTTCCGTTTTTGGCCGATCTGGAGATGTATAAAGATAGATTGCAACTGATAGAAGAGGCGGCAAAAAAAGCGGGCAGGGATTTTGATAAGATCACTAAAGGACTCTTTACGAGCGTCATCATCGATAGAGATCATGATGAATGTCTAAAGGTGATGGATACCCCTTCCATAAAAGCAAAAGCCCTATCCACNCCGGCATACNTCTTTAAAAAATATGGGCTGGAACATCCATTAGGCAAAGATTTTTACGGGCTCACAGACTTTGTTCCTTCCAGGATCTCNAAGAAAGAGGTCTTCGATGCGATGGATAAGATTCCACTTGACGTCATCCAAGAGACCTATCTCTGGGGAACTCCCGATGAGATCATAGAAAAATTGGAGAAGTTCGTCGATCTGGGATTGGAGCACCTTGTGATGTGGAATGAGACATACTTTGGGGACTTTGGCAAGGTGAAGAGTTCATACGAATGTTTGGGGGAGGTGTTAGATTATTTTAAATAATAATGATGAAACCTAATCTAAAATAAAGTAAAAGATTAAATACTTTATAGCTTAAAGTTAAAGTGGAGGTGAGAGAGATGACTGTGCTCTTAATCATGAAGAGCGAGCTTGGGAGGGTAAAGGATGTTGCAGAAAAGCTATCAGAACTGCCGGAGACATCAGAAGTTTATCTGATGACTGGGGAGTACGACATCATTGCCAAGATAGAAGCAGAGCCAGAAGAGGCGATCGATCTGATTCTGGAAAAGATTCTAAAGATAGAAGGAATCTCCAAGACGAGGACGATCTTCACGAAGAAGATCAAATAGTAGATAAATCCAAAAATTTGGGTCCCCCCGCTCTTTTTTATTTCATTATTTCATTATAAGATCTGCAGAAGAATGATCCGAGTGTCGCCTATGCGGTGGCCGACGTGAAAGGGGGTAGAAGCCTCCGTCCATCCGACCCGCTTTACAACATAAACTTTAAACTGCTCCTCTCTTCCTCAAATCTTCTATACCCTTCTCTTCATAACCCAACTCCGCCAGTATCTCGTGTGTGCTCTCGCCCATCTCTGGGGCTTTTCCCACCTCATCCATCGTGGTTTCCAAGAACTTAACCGGAAGGTTCAAAATTTTTCTCTCTCGATCAAAAACTTCTCTGTTTATTACTTGTGGATCATTAAAGACCTCTTCCGGAGAATATATCGGCGTTATTAGTGCATCTGCCTCTTTAAATATCTCTATCCATTCTTCTCTTGTTTTCTCCGAAAATATCTTTTTGAGCTCTTTTATAACCGACGTGTCATATTGCTTTTGAATCAGATCCTCTCTACTCAACCCCATACAAAAGTTACTCCAGAATTTGGTCTCGAGAGCACCCAGAGAGACAAATTTGTCATCTTTTGTCTTGTATATATTGTAACACGGAAATAAACCAGTTAAAAATGTTTTTTTTCCCTCTAAGACACCCTCTTCATCACCCCCGATGACACCAAAATACTCGATATTGAAGAGGGAGTTCACGACATCCGTCATCGATACATCGATATATTCTCCTCTTCCGTTGATCTCTCTTCTATAAAGGCTCGCCAATATGGATAGCGCACCAAACATCCCTCCTCCGATATCTGCGATCTGCATCGTGGGGATCACCGGAGATTCCTTCGTTCTGTTTACTCCGAGCAGGCCGGATATACTCATGTAGTTTATGTCGTGCCCGGGAATATCTCTGTAAGGGCCGTTCTGACCGTAACCGGAGATGGAACAGAATATTATCTTTTCATTGTGCTCTTTTAGAGTTTCATAGCCCAATCCGAGTCTTTTCATAACTCCGGGTCTGAAACTCTCGACCAAGACGTCCGATCTGGACACCAAATCCAAAAATATCTCTCTTCCGGAACCGTTCTTTAAATTTAATGTCATACTCTTCTTTCCGGCATTTATCAGGTCATAAAGAGAAGTGCTTCTAGAGTAATCGTCGTATCCCGGATCCTCTATTTTTAACACGTCCGCTCCAAACCTTGAGAGGATCCACGTACAATAGGGGCCAGGGAGTAGCCTCGTTAAGTCGAGAACCCTCTCACCTTTAAGCATCTCCATGAAAGAGACATCTCATTTATAGTATAAATCATTTGTGTTTCTAAACTAAAATTAAAACGATAATGATTTATCCTTCCATCATCCTTAACCGATCGGGCAAAAAATACCTCGCCGAAGGGTCTGCCAAGATCCGACCACGCCGTTATTATTAAATATTTGAAAGGATTATGGGGACCAAAGTGGTGCGTGCAAAAGAAACTATAGGAAAGCCAAAGATGAATACTATAAATCCCAAATACAATCCCAATGGCAAATTTAAGATATCTCAAACCGAAGGTTTGAGGTCGCAGAATCGAAGATTCTGTATATCGGTTGGCATTACTGTGAAAAACGACAATTGGGTTGTAGAAACGCTGGACAGCATAATGCATCAATCGAGAATGCCAGACGAAATCATCATTGTAGATGCCTTCTCCACCGACGGAACGAAAGAACTACTTGATGAAAGGGTAGATCTTTACAGGTCAAGTGGTCTGCCAATAATGATAACTCAGAAGGAGGGAAATATCGCAACGGGGAGAAATATGATCATGAATCTGGCGAACGGTGAATATGTAGCCATGACCGATTCAGACTGCATCGCAGATGTTAACTGGCTGAAAGAACTGGAAAATTCTGTACTATCCAATTCTACTGAAATAGAAGATAATGTAGATGTTGTTGGGGGACTGACCGGAGTCTTTGGAGAAGGTGTGCAGGCGGATGTTAAAGAACACAATCCAGCATTTGTCAAAGTCGATGGGGTAGAGGTAGATTTTGCTTATCAAACCCGTAACGTACTGTTGAATAAAGAGACGGTGGATCGAATTGGGGGATTTAACACGGATTATATTCTATATGAGGATATGGATCTGATGTACCGTATAGCAAAAAAAGGAGGTAAGATGGTCTATAACCCAAGTGCAAGAGTATATCACAAAAATTCTCCAAACACTAAACGATATATAATGAAGATGTATAATGATGCTCTATGGAGCGCCATATTTTATGACGACCATACAGACGCCTATGGGGGCGGAAGGTCGGTTGGACAGATGGCTGGAAGGGCTATGATAGATGAACTCATAGCGGTGCTCATGATAGCAGCCGGTACGATCTCAAAGAGTAATTCCACCAATGTGGGCATTGGGAGAGTAGGTGGGGGTATGATGGGTTTACTTGAGGGGATTTTAGAAGAATTGGGATCGATCATTTAAAATATTGTTGGGTGATATGAGTACAGAGATACCTTTTGCCATCTGGAAGCACTACCATGAAGTCTTTCTCTCTGGATTTATAATAACGCTCTTATCCGGTATAACATTGAGCGAATTAAGAGGTCCGGCAATTTTGATCTCGGCTTTTAGCATAGGGTTCATAATGATGGTGGCATTCATGTTCAACGATATAATAGACCGAGATCTAGATTTTAAATCGGATAAATACTGGAAGTTTACATATAATAGACCAGATCACGTAACGATCTTAAAGAAGATGTATGTGGCACTGGCCGCCATGGCAGGTCTCATGGCGGCGATGATCGGATACTTCCAACTTATCATATTCATCGTCTCGATCGTGATGGTGGTGCTCTATTCCTGTATCTTCAAGAGGACGCGAGTATTCGATCTGGTATCAAATTTCTTACTCGGACTAGCGCCGCTTCTGATGGTGGGATATATTGGCCCGATTCTACTGGTATTTGGGTTCACCAGCCTGAGCGTATTCATCAATGGTGGCATAGTTGACAGAAAACTGGACGCGGAAAACCACGTTTCAAATACATTCACAACGACATCTAAGGAGACGATGGGGCGTCTTCAATCGGTTGTAACTATTCTGATCTTTATAAGTTGTTTTTTGTCGCTAATGCCATTAGTTAAGTTTAATCCTCTGTTAGATATATCTCACATTACATGCTTGGCCTATCTGGCATTGGTTGCCATCTTAGCAGTCGGGCTCTCAAACGTTAATAAGTCATTGGTATCCAATCCATTGAAGATCAGGTGGATGGAACTATACGCAGTAATTGGGGTGATACGTCTTATGACGCTATTCCCGATAGGTTTTTTACAGGTTTGAACTCAAAAGCTTAAATAAGGGATGAAAAAAAGTTAAAAAAGTAGAAAATTTGAGAGGTGGAAGAAGATAGATGATAAGTGATATTCCGATAGTGATGGCGGTCGCAGTGATCACGGCCTTCGTCGCAATGACCATAATTTCTGCAATCTTTGGATATGCGCGGGATCGAGAAAGTTTTGAGAGAGAGACGGGAGCATCCTCTCGTGAATTTTGGTTTCTTCTCTCATTACTTGTCGGTATCTTCTTGATCCTCCTCTCCCTGTTTATAACTTTGATCTGGTCGCTCTTTGAATAAGTCGCCGATCTCAAATTGATCTTTCTGCAATCTATATTTCCTCCTCTTTATAAATAAAAAAAAGGATTGAAGATTGATTACTCCGGAAAGCCAAGAGAAACAAACTTTTAAATATAGAAATAGTTTTTGAAAAACCAATGCTCCTGATCGCCATTATATTGCTGGTTGGACTCTATCTGGCATGGAATATAGGAGCAAACGACCTCGCAAATTCGATGGCGGATGTGGTGGGAAGTGGCGTATTACCTCTCCGACGTGTGATCCTCTATGCCGGAATAGCGGATTTTCTTGGCGCTGTAATCTTTGGATCTAGGGTTACAAAAACCGTTGCAAAGGGAATCATTCCAATTGAGATGATTGATCCCCATTTAGCCTTGTTAGGTCTTCTTTCTGCGACATTTGCGGCTGCATCATGGGTTATGATTGCAACTTACTTTGAGTTGCCCGTCTCGACGAGCCACTCTGTGGTTGGGGCAATGTTAGGGTTCGGTCTATTCTCCGTATTCAAAAAAGCCATAGAATTCAACCAGATCGAGTGGGGCGTGTTGATCAAGATCGTTTCGAGTTGGATTCTGTCTCCAGTGGCTGGAGCTTTGGTGGCATTTCTTCTCCTCTTCCTCATTCGTAAATTTTTGATAGAGAGGTCAAAGGATATCAATAGATTGGAGAGAATATTTGGGTATCTTCTGATCGCGTCTTCCTGCTACATTGCCTTCTCTCATGGCAGCAATGATGTCGCAAATGCGATCGGGCCGGTGGCTGCGGCAGTTGAAATCTCGAATCTCAGCATCCCCCTCCGGGCGTTGACAGCATTGGGCGGAGTTGGGATCGTGATCGGTGTCGCTACATGGGGGTATAAGGTGATTGAAACCGTGGGAACTAAGATAACGAATTTGGTCCCAAGCAGCGGGTTTGCAGCTGATATATCCACCGCCAGTGTGGTACTCTTCTGCTCTTACTTGGGATTGCCCGTTTCAACGACGCATACGCTGGTGGGGTCAATCGTCGGAGTCGGCTTGTCGAAGGGAATCTCGGCAGTGAACATGGGGGTAGTCAAAGAGATAGTTATCTCCTGGCTCATCACGATCCCGATCCCCCTAATAATAGCGTTTTGTCTATCTGGTGGGCTCGTTTATCTGGGGGTGTAGTAGAAATGTTTAATAGTGATAAAACTTATAAATCGATAGAGAAAGGGAGTAGAATGAGGGTTCCGAGAGTCTATGCAAATTCGCCGTTCAAACCGCTGTACAAACATGCGGTTAAAGGTATTGAGTCTGTACGGAAGCTTAGAGAGGTTCTTGATGCCTTTTGCGAGGAAGATTTTGAGAGAGCAAGGGAAGATGCCGAGGAAGTAAGCAGACTTGAACATCAATCTGATCTGATTAAAAAGGATATTAGGGCAAAGATCTCCTCATCCATCCTGCTTCCGGTTAATCGGCAAGATCTCCTCTCCTTCATCAAGCCTCAGGATACCATAGCGGATGCTGCCGAGGATGCGGCCATCTTCCTGACGATAAGGGAAAGCAGAAATGTTCCAAAGGAGATAAAAGAGTACCTCTCAAAGATGATGGACGAGACTTTAGACCTTCTGGAAGCGTACAGAGTGGTCGTTGCAAAATTTTCTCGGCTGCCAAAAGTTACTTTTAGGAAGAGAGAAATAAGAGAGATCATCAATCTTATCCGGCCAATAGAAGAGGCCGAGCATGTCATAGATTTGATCGAGCTGGATGCGGCAAGAAGGCTCTTTCAACTCGAGGGTGAATTGGAGGTACTAGAGATATGGCACCTATCTGGAATAATTAAAAGGCTCTCAGATATCTCGAATGCCGCATCCAAAGCCGCGGATAGGATGAGAACGTTGGTATTCAGATGAGGGTTTCTCTTGCACAGATAGATATTTCATGCGAAAAGGAGAAGAACGTTGAGAAAGCCCTATCTTTTATAGAAAGATCCGAAGAAATAGGATGTGACGTCTGCGTTCTTCCGGAATTATTCGCCACCGGCCTCGATGTAAGCAAAGCAGAGCGAATAGATGGTTATACGGTGGAGAAGATAAGAAAAAGCGCGAAGAAGGGGGTGATCTTCTCCTTTATAGAGGCCGAAGGCGAGAATTTATATAATACGGCGGTCATAATAGACGAAGGTAAGGTTATTGGGAGATACAGAAAGGTGCATCTCTTTAAACCGATAGACGAAGAACTTTACTTCAATGCCGGATGTGAACCACTCATCTTTGATCTGAAGGGTTACCGATCTTCGATCGTTATATGTTACGATATAAGATTCCCTGAATTCATCACAACTCTCTCTTTGAATGGTGTTTTGATTATTTTTGTCGTTGCAAATTTCCCAAAACCAAGATTAGACCATTGGATCACGCTTCTAAAGGCGAGAGCCATCGAGAATCAGATCTTTGTCGTCGCGTGCAATCGGGTTGGGAAAGACGAAAAAAACGAGTTTTTTGGACATTCGCTCGTTGTCAATCCCTCCGGTGAAATAATCGCAGAGGGTGGAGAGGATGAAGAACTTTTGAGTCCTCAAAAATCGGAGATTTTTGGGATACGGGAATCAAAGATTTCCGACTACACCGAGATAGACCTCGAAGAAGTAAAAGAGGCAAGAAAAGCCTGTTTTTATTTAGAAGATAGGAGGAAGGAGTGTTACGATCGACTCTAAAATAAAAGATCAGAAAACTATTTCTATTGATCTCCCTTTCTTAGCATTATATGGTGGAAGTATTGGATGAAGAGTTCTGGGTCGGATTTCTCCAACAATACTATGAGAATGAGATACTTGAGGTGATAGAGAATTACAGCGAAGAGAATCACAGTCTATATATCAATTATGGGGATCTGATCCTCAAGAATCCAGAGATGGCAGATAGTCTCATAGAAGAGCCTTCATGCGTTTTAGATGGGGTAAAAAAAGCTTTAACTGAGTATGTAGAAAATATCAAGGAGACAACCGGTTTAGCGGATGAAGAGATAGAGAGGTTAAATGTCCGGTTTATAGGACTTACAAAGAGGGTAGGAATAAGGAATCTTAGAAGTGGAGATATATCTAAGTTCATCTCGATCGAAGGCACGATAAAAAAAGCCACAGAGGTCAGGCCAAAGATCGTTGAGGCCGTATTTCGATGCAAAATTTGTGGCTGGACGTCTGAGCCTATACGCCAGAACGGAAAAAAATTTGTGGAGATATATTATTGTAGAGATTGCGGAAAAAAGACACCATTCGTTCTTCTTCACGAGAGATCAAAATTTGTAGATGCCCAAAAGATCAGGATAGAAGAATATCCGGAGGGCTTGAGAGGGGGAGAACAGCCCCAGACGATAGATATAGCTGTAGAAGACGATTTAGCAGGGAAGGTTATACCCGGGGAACGAGTCATCGTTAATGGAATCCTCAGATCTTATCAGAGAGAGATGTATGGGACGAAGAGCCCTTTTTTTGACATCTTCTTGGATTGTAACTCTATAGAAATTCAAGAAAGAGAATTTGAGGATATAGAGATAAGCAAAGAGGAAGAGGAAGAGATTTTGAAGCTCTCGAATGACCCGGAGATATATGAAAAGATGATCCGGTCGGTGGCACCAACCATCTATGGGTATAAAGAGATCAAAGAGGCATTATTTCTGCAGCTCTTCTCCGGCGTTGCCAAACATCTTCCGGACGGCTCCAGGATCAGGGGGGATGTTCACGTGCTCCTCGTCGGTGACCCGGGCGTCGCCAAGTCCCAGCTTCTGCGTTATATAATAAACTTGGCGCCGAGGGGTATCTACACGAGTGGAAAGAGTTCTACATCGGCTGGCTTGACGGCCACCGCGGTAAAAGACGACTTTGGGGATGGAAGATGGACACTCGAGGCGGGCGCTTTGGTCTTGGCGGACAAGGGAATCGCTGCCGTCGATGAGATGGATAAGATGAAGAGTGACGAGAGAAGCTCTTTACATGAGGCGATGGAACAACAGACGATAAGCGTTGCCAAAGCGGGAATAACGGCCACCCTGAGAGCCAGATGTGCCCTGTTGGGTGCGGCAAACCCAAAAATGGGGCGGTTTGATTCGTATGAGCCTATAGCAAGCCAGATAAACATGCCACCAACGCTATTATCGAGATTCGATCTGATATTCGTCATGGCAGATAAACCCAACGTTGAGAAAGATGCTGCAATGGCAGAGCACATATTAAAAGCCCACTACGCCGGAGAACTCAAAGAGAACAGAGAGAAGGTTTCTGGATCAACCATCGGCGAAGAGGAATTGATGGAGAGCATGAAGATCATAGAGCCGGAGATACGACCGGATATGCTGAGGAAGTACATCGCGTACAGCAAAAGGAATCTCTTTCCAATCATGTCAAACGGGGCATTTGAAAAGATGAAGAATTTTTATACCACTCTAAGAGGGGGGGGAGGCGACGAAGATCGCCCCGTTCCTATTACGGCGAGACAATTGGAGGCATTGGTGAGACTGGCCGAGGCGAGCGCAAAGGTGAGACTTTCCAATGAGATAACGGAAGAAGACGTCGAGAGGGTTATCAGGATAGTGGAAGGTAGTTTGAGGCAGGTGGGAATCGATAGGGAGACGGGCAGGCTCGACGTCGACGTGGTGATGCTCGGGATACCAAAGAGCCAACATGATAGAATACGAAGGTTGAAGGATATAATAAGAGAGCTTGCGAATGTTCCTGAAAACGATAGAATGGCTCCAGAATACGATGTTTTAAATATGGCAGAAGAGAGGGGCATGGAGAGAGATAGGGTTGAGAGGGATATATCTATGCTTAGGAGAGAAGGAGAGATAATGGAGATACGTCCCGGATATTTAAAATTGGTCTAAAAGAAAAGCTCCGCTCTTTCATCTTGGGGTCCGACCTTCGGTCAGACTGAAAAAAACAAAGACTGAAAAACAAAAAAAAACAAAAAAAATGAAACTGGAAACTGAGATCGTTCTCCTCCTCATCACATCGCTTCTATCTTTATCTGCGATCTACGTCACGTTCGAAGATCATTGTGATATATCGTTCGGGGGGAAAGTCCTAGCGATGCATGATCTCGAAGAAGGGGGATGTCTCTTATATCTTCGAACGGGAGAGTCCATAGAAAAAATATTTATCCCGCCAAATTTACTGGATGATGTGGAAAGTTTAGATCTCGGGTGTGGGATCATCGTCGATGGAAGTATCGTTAATTTTAGGGGGGAAAGGGAGGTATTGGCAATCAACATATCTCAAGTATGATCCTTTGAGCACAAAGATTTTATGTAGGTCGATATATGGTATGATGGAAGTTGGGCTCGTGGTCTAGGGGTATGACGTCGCCTTGACATGGCGGAGGTCCGGAGTTCAAATCTCCGCGAGCCCATTATGCCCTGGTAGCTCAGTTGGGAGAGCGCCAGACTGAAGATCTGGATGTCCCCGGTTCAAGTCCGGGTCAGGGCACTTTTTTTTTTATCTCCCTTTGAAGATGCTCAAAAATCTCCGGTTCGTCAGCACCCCCTCCATAGAAAAATATATATCTAATAATTGCTATAGGTTGATAAGTAACTTACAAGGGGGGATGGGAACGGCAACTGGAATGGAATCTTTTGTGAAAGAGGCACTTAGGCATAGCAATTTGGGAGAGAACGGCTTAGTGATAAAAGAAGATAAAACGATAGAAGAATCGTTTAGACTGCCACGGATCGTCGTCGTCGGTTGTGGAGGCGCCGGAAATAATACGATAAACAGGCTATGCAATATTGGGATAGCGGGGGCAGATACGATAGCGGTGAACACAGATGGGGTCCATCTGAGCGCTGTAACGGCAGGGAAAAAAGATATTGATTGGCAAGACACTCACGAAAGGACTCGGTGCAGGAGGATTTCCCGAAGTCGGGGAGAGGGCCGCCGAGTTATCGAGAGATGAGTTCGAAGAGATCTTCGAAGACGCGGACCTAGTCTTCATAACTGCTGGACTGGGGGGCGGAACCGGCACCGGGGCAGCTCCAATAGTTGCGGAGGTTGCAAAGAGTAAAGGAGCCATCGTTGTGGGGATGGTCTCAACACCATTCAAGGTCGAGCGGTCAAGGGTACCCACAGCAGAGGACGGAGTAGAATGGCTCAGGCGTAAGGCAGATACCGTTATCGTCTTGGATAACAATAAACTCCTCGATTATGTGCCCAATCTTCCAATAGAACAATCGTTTGGTGTGATGGATCAACTCATTGCGGAGACGATAAAGGGGCTAACAGAGACAGTTACTCAGCCTTCTCTCATAAATTTAGATTATGCAGACGTTAAAACGATAATGAACTGCGGTGGGTTGGCGGTCATGCTTGTAGGAGAGATGGATGGACAGGAGAGATCCGAAGATGCTATTAGGCGCGTCTTATCTCACCCCTTGCTCGACGTGGATTATTCGGGAGCGACGGGTTGTCTATTGCACATAACGGGCGGGGGAGATTTGACTTTGAGAGATGCTGAAGCGATGGCTGAAGCGATAACATACGAGATTGCCACGAGCGCAAATGTCATATGGGGGGCAAGAATTAGGGAAGACTTTGAGGGAAAGGCAAGAATACTGGCAATAATGACAGGCGTACACTCGGAGCAAGTTTTGGGGCCGGATGCTGGGAGAAACAGAAGCAAGATTGACGCGATAATAGGAAGAACGGGGGGGAGAGGAAAAGTTCCAAAGAGGGACGATTTTATCATAGATAGGGTTCTTTAATCCTTTTCTCTTTTTATTTTATCCAAGAGTTTGCAAGATTGACATAAATTTCCTATACACGGTTCGCCACATCTCTCACATCTATTCAATTCACCCTGCACGTACTTTTCTTTCAGTGACTCATTAATCTTATAAAATGCGCCCATAAGGGAATGTTTGGTCCCGGGATGTCTTTCTTCGAGATCATTGAGCATACCTCTTATATCTCTTCTCATTGCCTCGTGAACGTACGGGCAACTTTCATGGGGGATTGGGAGTTTCTCTAAATTTGCGTACAAGATAACTTCATTCTCTGGAATCTCACTCAACGGTTTGAGTCTCGGAATCAAACCCGGTTGAACCTTCGATGGAACGAACCTTGCAAGCCGCTCCACATCTCCCCTGAGGATGTTCATCAGGACCGTCTGTGCCTCATCATCAAGGTTGTGCCCCGTTGCAAGGAGTGTTGCCCCTTCCTCCCTGGCAACGGCATTCAAGAGTTTTCTCCTTAAAACTCCACAAAAACTGCAAATTCCGAGATCTCTCTTTATGCACGCAATTTCGTCGATGGTATAATCAAAATTATCTTCAAAACTTTCTATCCTGTGATCTATATGCAGTTTTTTTGTGAGTAATTTTGCCCCATCAATCATCTCATCTCTATATCCTTCTATTCCCTCATCTATCGTTATTGCGATCAGATCTATATCTTTCCAATCTCTAAAAACATTTTTTAGGACATAAGCGGCAACAGAACTATCTTTTCCTCCGCTCAATGCCAGAGCTATCTTTTCTCCTTTTCCAATCCTGCTCTTTCTTATCTTTCTTCTTATCTTACGTTCTGCATCCTCTTTGAAGTGTTTTGAGCAGAGATGCATCCCAGAATATCGCTGGAATAAAACTGCGTCTCTGCCACATCTGTCACACCGCATACTTAAAATTTTGATACTTCTTATATGTTAAAGATCGCTAAATAAACGAAACTTTTATATAGAACCACTAACCTACTTTTAGCCGAAATTGGAGGAATGATAAGATGGCTCAATTGGGTGGAACA